>NZ_BAAASL010000011.1:0-269006 GCF_039532865.1 Streptomyces luteosporeus | reverse complement strand
GGTCTCAACCGCCATCACGCCCATCCGCCCCCGCGGCCCCCGCCAGCGCCGCTAACACCCTGCTCAAGGACACAGATTGCTTCACACGACATGTCTCATGAGACACACTCAGCGCGAAGATCACTTCGTGCCGGGGCTGGTCCGGGATTTCTCCGCCGAGCGTCTGACCCTGATCGCGCCTCGGGAGGACTCCTGGGCCGTCGTCGGCCCCGACGGGGACGTCGAGGAAGCCGGCTCGCGGCCGGTGTGGGACGAGGTGTGTGAGGTCTACGCGCGCTGGGAGCGGGCCGGCCGCCCGGAGGAGTACCGGCTGGAGCTCGCCTGCGATGGCCGGCAGTACATCACCGCCGGCACAGGCAGGGACGTGCTCGCGTGGGAGCTGCCCACGCCGTCTGGGTCCATCAACGAGGGTGAGGGAGCGCGCGGGTGAGTGGCACGGACAGCGACGGGTCGCAAGACGGCCAGCCCGGCGAGTACCGCGACATGTTCACTCTTCAGGCCTCTGCCTACCAGGCAGCGGGCGCGCCGGGAGAGGGGACTGGGTGACGACCCTCCCGGCCACGCCCCCGGGCGGGTGGCGGGCCCGCGCCAGCGCTGCTGCGGCTCCCTGGCGCTACCACGATTTCCGGATCTTCCTGACCGCGCGGGTGCTCTCGGCGGCCGGGTCCGCCATCGCGCCGCTCGCCTTGTCCTTCGCCGCCCTGGACATCGGTGGCACGGCGGCCGCGCTGGGCTGGGTCCTGGCGGCCGGGTGCCTGCCGCAGCTCCTGGTCGCGCTGATCGGCGGCATCGCCACCGACCGCTACCCGCGCGCCCGGATCCTGCCAGGTGGGAACCTCGCCCTCGCGGCCCTGCAAACCGTCGCCACCGTGCTGCTCCTGACCAATCACGCCAGTGTCCCCGCCCTTGCCGGGCTATCGGCGGCGAGCGGGACGGTCACCGCGTTCTTCGAGCCCGCCACGAAGAAGACCTTGCCCTCCCTGGTGGCGCCCGGACTGCTGCAGCAGGCGAACGCACTCGCCCAGACAGCGTTCAACGGCATCAAGATCCTCGTCCCCGTCATCGGCGGCCCGCTCATCGCGCTCACCGGACCCGGCTACGCGGTGGCGTTCGACGCGTTGACCTTCCTCGCCGCCGCCATGCTCCTGGCCCGGCTGCCCGAGACCTCGACGCCGGCCAGGGCCGAACCGGGCACGGCGTGGGAGGAGTTCAGGGACGGATGGCGGGCGTTCCGGGCGCACGGGTGGCTGATGCTGTGGTCACTGCAGGGCTGCGTCACCGTGCCGCTATGGCTCGTCGGCTATGTCCTCCTCGGCCCCGCCTACGCCAAGGCCCGCCTCGGTGGGGCAGCCGGGTACGGGCTGATGGCCGCCGGGTGGACCGCCGGGCTCGTGCTCGGTGCGCTCGCCTGCATGGTGTGGTCCCCGCGCCGGCTCTGCCCGGTCGCCGCGGCCGTCTCGGCGGCCATGGCCCTGCCGATGGCCGCCATGGCCGCCACCGCCCCCCTGCCTGTCCTCCTCGCTGTGATCGTCATCGCCGGCGCCGCCCTGAACCTCTCCGCCGTCTCGTTCAACACCCTGCTCCCCCGCGTCATCGAGGAGCACCGCCTCGGCCGCGTCCTGTCCCTGAACACGGCCGTCCAGCTGGTCTTCCTGCCACCCGCCTACCTCCTGGCCGGCCAGGCCGCGGCCCGGTTCGGGCTGACCGCCACATTCGCCGTGATCGCGATGGTCCTGCTGCTGTGCGCCGTACTACCGCCCTGCCGCGCGGACTTCCGCGCGCTCACGCTCGTCCCCGTCCCACCCTGCCCCAAGGAGATTGCTGTGCCACACCCTTCGCTGCCCCCCGGCACCACGAGGCCGAGTCCGGTCCCCGGGGAGGAAGCGTGAAGACCGCAGCCGTCGAGCGGGTGGGCAGCCGCAACAGCACCATGGCCCGCTGGCAGACCGACTGGTGCGTCGAGCTGCTGTCCAAGGCCCACCCCGACCTCCGCTTCGAGATCACCACGATGGCCTCGCAGGGCGACTGCTACCACGGCCCCCTGTCCCGCATCGGCGGGAAGGGCGCCTTCGTCAACGTCCGGGACCTGGACGAGCCCGCGTACGTGCGGCTGATGCTCTTCGTCCGTCGCACGGCCCTGGAAACGGTCTGCCGGCCGGAGCGGACGTACGTCTACTCACTGGGCAGCCAACAGAGCAACGCCCACCTTCACTGGCACATCGCAGGACTCCCACCAGGCGTCCCCTACGAGGAGCAGCAGTTCCATGCCCTCATGGCCGAAAACGGCGTGATCAACGCGCCAACGGAGGACATGGCCGCCCTGTCCGTACGGCTGCGCCAAGCCCTGGCCGTCAAGCCGTGAACCACACGAAAGGAACGACGTTGACCACAGCGGAGACCACCAGCTGGCGCAGCGACCGGATCGGCAGTGCGCTGCGGGGTGAGAACCCCACAGTGCTGCGGCGCCTGGAGGCCGGCTTCGCGGTGATCGGGGACACGCAGTTCCTCCCTGGCTACTCGGTCCTTCTCATCGACGACCCTGGCGTGCAGCGCCTCACCGACCTTCCGAGGCAACGCCGTCTGACGTTCTTGGAGGGCATGGACCGCCTCGGTGAAGCCGTGGAGCTTGCCTGCCGCAGCGCCGATGCGGCGTTCCGCCGGGTGAACCTGGAGATTCTCGGAAACGCGGACCCCTACCTGCACGCCCACATCTGGCCGCGGTACGACTGGGAGCCCGCCGACCTCATCCACCGGCCCGTATGGCTGTACCCGCATGAGCGCTGGACGGACCAGCAGCATGCTCTTGGTCCGCAGCACGAAGCTCTGCGGTGCGCTATCGGGACGGAACTCGACCGCCTGGCCGGTACGACGAGCGAGGTGGGCCGGTGACCGTGATGAAGGTGGGCCTGTTCGACCTCGACGACAGCCTTGTGGACCGTGCCGGCACGTACGCGAGATGGGCGTCGGAGTTCTCCAGGGAACACCGGGTGCCGCTCGGCTGGCTGCTGGAGACGGATCCGGCGTACTCCTCCCGCAGGCTCGCTTTCTTCCAGCTGGTGAAGGACACGTTCGATGTGCCCGGCACCGTCGACGAGCTGCACGTCCAGTACCGGCGCCGCATGCCGCAGCTCATCCAACCCGACCCCCAGGTGCGTACGGCGCTCGGCGAGCTGCGCAGGGCCGGGTGGCGGCTCGGCGTCGTGACCAACGGGACGGCCGACAACCAGACGGCCAAGCTCCGCCGGGCGGCCCTGTCCGATCTGGTGGACACCGTCGTGATCTCTGAGAGCGCCGGTGTGCGCAAGCCGGACCCGCGGATCTTCCACCTTGCCCTCGCGGCTCTCGGCGCCGAGCCGAGCCCGCGGGCCGTCATGGTCGGCGACTCCCTCGCGGCAGACGTGGGCGGGGCACTGGCAGCCGGGCTGTCGGCCATATGGATCTCCCACAACCGCCCCCTGCCAGGGGACGGACCGCAGCCGCACCGGACCGCCGCCACCATCTGCGACGCCCTCGAACTGATGCTCAAGGAGAGCTGACCATGAAAGGCTGTACGGGCACAGCGGACACCCGGCTGATGGTGCTGCGCGGCAACTCCGGCTCGGGCAAGACCACCACCGCCCGCGCCGTCCGCGAGCGCTACGGCAGCGGTCTGGCGATCGTGAGCCAGGACACGGTCCGCCGGGAGATCCTGTATGAGGCACACGGACCTGTAAGGGCCACGCCCGGGCTGATCGACGTCATCACCCGCCAGTGCCTGGACGAAGGCTTCCACGTGATCCTCGAAGGGATCTTCTCCGCCGGCCGGTGGGGCGAACTCCTCCACCGGCTGGCCGCCGACCACCGTGGGACGAGCAGGTTCTTCTACTTCGACCTACCCTTCGACGAGACGCTACGCCGGCACGCCACGCGGCCGGAAGCCTCGGAGTTCGGCGAGAGCAAGATGCGGGAGTGGTACGGGCCCGCTGATCTCCTCGACGGCATGGACGAGACGCTGATCAAGCAGGGCAGCACATTGGAGGAGACCGTCCGCACCGTCATGGCCGAGGCCGGGCTGGAACCGCAGCCTGCCCAGTGAACCGCAGACCTCGGCTGTTTCGCGGCTGACGGCGGTGTTGTCCAGGTCCAGCAGGAGCAGGCGTTGCGGTGGTGCGGGGCGGCGGGGGTGGTCGGCGGCATGTCCCGTCGGTGAATGCACGAGGGGACCATAGCGACTGGTGGTCACTTCCGCGGCCGGCTCAGGGGATGAGGTCAAGTCGTGTGACTGGTCCACTGGCGCGGCGCAGAACTGGCGAGCCCCGCGCAGCGTGGTGGTCAGCTTCTGTTGGGTCGCCCGGCTGTCGAGGCGCACGTCGAGGGCGCCGGGCAGTGCGCTGTGGGCACGCAGGCCGGTGGGCAGCCGGGAGGCGTCGAGCCCGTCGCGTCTGGCGATGAGGACGCCGAGCTCGTGACGGCTCAGAGCGTCGGACCCTGCAAGGTGGTGGATGCCGGTGGCGTGGAGCGACGCGAGTTCCAGAAGGGCGGCGGCCAGGTCGGCGACGTGCACGGGGCAGCGGATGTCGTCGGTGAACAGCGCGCCGGTGCGAGTGCCCGAGGCGAGTTCGTGGACGGCGCGTTCGTGTTCGGACTGTCCGTAGCCGATGATCAGTGAGGTACGGGCGACTGCGGCCGTCGGATGCACGGCGAGGACACCGGTCTCCGCCGCCGCTTTGGCCGCCCCGTACGGGTGAGGGGGTCTGGGCGGCAGCTTTCGTCGTAGTGGGAGCGGGCTCCGGAGAAGACGGCATCGGTGGATACGTGGATCAGTGGGGTCCCGTACTTGGCTACGGTCATTGCGAGCCGGATAGGGCCTTCCGCCGTGACCGCCCAGTCCGCCCCGCCGCTTGACGCGTTGATGACGAGGTGTGGGCGCACCTCGGCCATAACGGCGTCTATTTGTCCCGGATCGCGCAGGTCGAGGGTGTGCCACATGGCTTGGGAATTCTTCCCCGGTTTGGTGGCGTATGTCGCGACTGTCATGTACCCAGCCCCTGTGGCCTGCTGAACCAGCTCGGTGCCCAGAAAGCCGCTGCCGCCGATGACCAGAGTCGTCATGTACCACCACAGTAGACGGTTCCGGTGCGTAACCGGCGGAGGTTCGGTCCTACTGGCCGGATCCCTCCATCTGGTAGGCGGCCCCAGCACTTGACGGGGAAGGCAGCGGCCCGACATCCGAGTGCCCACCACACGGTCGTGCGTACGCGCTCCCCCGTTGCCGCCGCACCCGGCGGAGCGGAGTGATCAGGCGCGGGCAGTAGCCCGCTGCCCGCCTGACGAGAGCGCCGTGCACCGGCGGCCGACGACGGATCCGGCAGACTGACGGCGAAGGTGCGCAGCGTCGTCGGCTGCTGGGCGGAAGGCTCCCACATCCGACACCATCTACAATCGCCCACACCGCGGCGGCACCCGCGACCTGCTCCAGCAGGTGCCGCTGTACGGTGGGCCTGCTCGTGCCGTCGTTGCGAGTGCCCGCGAGAGCCCGGCTGACTGACCCTCGCCCGGCTGGAACACTCCAGAAACGGGCCGGCCGCAAGGACTCGCTCCAAGCGTCGGCCAAGGCACCCCTTGCTCACCCGGCCCTTCGTGTCAAAAGATGTCCCACCTCGCGGTGTGGTGTCCGGCGCGAAGGGTGGCAAGTCGGTGTTCGAGCTGCGCCGTGGCGTTCACGTCCCCCGCTTCTGCACGCCTGATGAAGGACCCGAGGGTGTGGAAGTCCCGGATGGCGATGAGGATGCGGCTGCCTGGCCAGGCAGCCAGGTCGTAACCGTAGGCATGTGTGAACACGTCGACCAGCTGCTGCGGCCGGCCAAACCTGACCGCGCCATGGTGGGTGTTGGCCAGGTCGAGCTCCCTGGGACCGATGGCTGCCTCGTCCCAGTCCCCGAGCCGGACGGTGGAGCCGTCCCAGAGGGTGTTGCCGGGGTAGGCGTCGCCGTGGATGAGTCCGAGACCGAGGGGGAAGGACAGGCGCTGGTATGCGTCGAGAAGGTTCTCGGTGGTCTGGCTCAGCCAGGTCTGTATCTCGGAGGACAGGTGCCGACTGTGCTCGAGGGTAGTGCGGAGTGAGGCGAGCGGTCGGTAGTGCGGGAGGGCGAGGGGTGGGCAGGGCAGTTCGTGGAGCCTGCGGAGAAGGCGGCCGAGGTGATCTGGTGTCGGCTGCGCGCGTTCGCTTTGTGGGTAGTGTCGCCAGAGAGTGATCACGTGGTTCTGGTGCCTGACCGGTTGGTTCAGGCCCAGCGGTTCGGTCGCGGGGTACCCCTGCCGGGTGAGCCAGCGTGTCAGGACAATGCTGTTGGCGATCGCCTCGTACTTGGCGAGGGGGCTGACTCGGACGATCGCTTGTTCGCACGGCAGGTGGTAGACGGAGGTCGCGTGCGCGCGCAGCGGCGCGAGACCGCGCAGGTTCAGGCCCAGCGTGTCGCAGACGGCGCGGACAGCGTCTTCGGGGCGTGTGGTAGTCGTCATCGCGAGGACGGTACAGGGGCTGCATTGCCGGCGACCGCATATCCGCGCGTCAGTTCGGTCAGCTCCTGGGCTGTTCGGTTCTTCGCGAGGGCTGGTTGATGCAGCACCGCTTCTACCCGGCGAAGGCCATTCTCAAGCTGACGGATGCGCAGTGCCGGGGGGAGGCTCAGGATGCGGTGCAGGAGTTCTCCTGCTGTGTCGAAGTCGCCGAGTGCCAGGCGTGCGGTGATGACGTCGATGAGGGCCAGCGCCTCATCTCCGTAGGAGCGTTCGGCCGGCGGTCCGGACGCGTACCGGATCAGGGCGTCGGAGGCATGTTCCTCGGCTCGGCTGTGTTCGCCGAGGAGGCTGTAGACGGAGCCGGCGTAGTACTCCTGCTTGGCGCGCGGGAAGGTCAGGATGCCGCCGAGCTCGCTGAGCTCGTCCTCGACCGGGGTTTCCGCCTGGGCGTCTTGCATGCGCCGCAGGGCGTGCAGTGCGCGGGTGCGGTCGCCGAGGCGGGCTGCGGTGCGGGCCTCGATGGCGGCGATGCGGATGCGGGATTCTCCAGGCGGAGCAAGGGCGGCAGCTTCAGCGGTGAAGGTGAGGGCACGTTGCTGGCGGGGAGACCACTCGGCCACTAGGGCGTAGGTGCCGCGGATCCAAGCCTTGAGGCCGGTGTGGTCTACCTGTCTGGCGCATGACCATGCGGCGTGAAGCTGCGCCAGGGCGGACTTCTCGTCGCCGAGGTTCTGGGACGCGTGGGCGAGAAGCAGGCAGGTTGCTCCCGTCAGAACGAAGAGCGTGGCCCGCTGAGACGGGCGTTGTTGGCCCTGCACGAGCTTGAACGCCCTGTCCCGGACCTTGAGGAGGTCGTTGAACAGGGGGAGGACGGGGGCATGGACGTAATCGACGGCGATGCGGCTGAGCTCCATCAGCAGGTATTGGAGCTCGTCGTCGGTGACGCTACCGGGGGTGATCGCCTGTACGAATGCGAGGGACTCGGCTGCCGCGCTGGCGGTGAGATCGCCGGCGTCCGGGGCAGGGTTTCGTGTGGCGGGCGTCGGTGACGGCCTGGGGTCCCGCGGAACAGACTCGGAGGAGGCGCAGGCCGGCAGTGGCGACAGGGCGGGTGGGACACCGAGATCGCGGAGAAGAGTGCGCATTTTTTCAACATCGGTGACACGCCGCATACCGCGCTCTAATTGAGACAGAAAGCCCTGATTGATCCCAAGGAGGGCGGCAAGGTCGCTTTGACGCCACCCCATATGTTCGCGGATCAGGCGACAAAGGGTGCCGAATTCCAGATTGGCGAGCGCCTGCTGGACGTCTGGCTGCTGCCAGACCGCGGGTGACGGCGTCAAGCTCTCCGTCTGCGTGTGCGGCGCAGCCTTGCGGCGGCTGCACGGCCCGCACAGGTGGCGATCGACGTTGTACCGGCTGAGAGGGGTGTTGCACCTTTGACACCGTCGCGTTGCGTCCATACGCATCTCCCCGCCTGGCCTCTAGCTGGCACCGTCTCCCGGGCCGACGCGGCCCGGCTTTCGCCCCTGCAATATTGCGATTGCCATACCGTATTGCACATTCGAATGTGCGCAACGCCCCCCGGCATAGCGAAAGTTGGCGAGCGGGCTTCCTCGGAGGCCAGAGCTCCGCGACCCATGAGGGGGTACGGTGTACAGGCGTTGTTTGATCACCAAGAGCCCCAGCGGCGCGAAGGCATTGAATGTCGGCGTCAGCGACTCGATGACCCGCCCGGTCGCCTCGGCATCTTCTCCCCTGGTTCCCCGTCCGAGAGACCAGGACCTCATGGTGGTCTCCTTCAGAGTCGAAGCGCGACACGGGTCTGCTCCCCTCCCCGAGCGCGACGCCCTGTGCGTTTCTCGCATGCGACGGCTGACCAAGGCGCGCCTTCGGTACTGCGGTCTGCCCTGGCTGGCCGACGATGTCGAGCTCCTTGTATCGGAGCTGGTCACCAACGCGATCACGCACAGTCACGGCACCGAGATCACCATGTCGCTCCTGCTGGCCAACGGCACCTTGCGGCTGGAAGTCCGTGACCAGAGCACCCGCCACCCGCAGATTCAGAACCCTGATGATGACGAGGAGAGCGGTCGGGGGCTCAAGCTCGTGGAGTGGATCACCAAGGACCACTACGGCTCGTGGGGTGTCAGCCCGGACGGGACCAGCACCTGGTGCACGCTCACCACGGCCTCGGATGGGAGGTCGCGATGACCACCACAATTGCCCGCGCCCAGCGACAGGCCGCAGGACAGCCCCCCAGCCGGTGGATGCCGCCGACTACGGAGAACGCAAGGCGGCTCCTGGCGGCGCTCCAGAGCTGGCAGCCGCTCAACGTGGACGCCGTCTTCGATGACCTGAACGCCATCCTGGGGGACCAGGCGCCGGCCGTCGACGAGGTCGATGAGCTGGCAGATCGGCTACGAGGCCACCTCATGCAGCTCGTC
Organism: Streptomyces luteosporeus; assembly: GCF_039532865.1. Classification (NCBI taxonomy): domain Bacteria; kingdom Bacillati; phylum Actinomycetota; class Actinomycetes; order Kitasatosporales; family Streptomycetaceae; genus Streptomyces; species Streptomyces luteosporeus. The sequence goes on along the minus strand of NZ_BAAASL010000011.1, from coordinate 260,058 downwards.
AACATTGCGCTGGCCAACGCCCAGAGCGAGGTTGCCCTCGCCAGCGCTCACGGCGCCGTCGAACAAGGCCGTGTGGTGGGTTCCGAAGAGCTCCCGGGCGACTACCGGAAGGCGCTTGGACTGCTGCGCAGGCTGGCCTTGGCCACCGAGGCCCTCGTGGAGCTCTTGATCAGCGCGAAGTGGATCAAGGACGCTGACTGATGGCCGCCATCACATACCCGCCGCTGCCGGTCGGCATCTTGTCGGCGGACACCGCGTACGACTACGACTTCTACCGCGAGAGGCTCGCTGATCTGGCGCTTCTGGAGATGAGCGTCGCCATCCGCATCTTCCGCGCGCCCCTACTCGCGGTTCCCGCGGGCGGTCAGCGCCGAGGCGGCTTCTTCTCCGTGCCGAGCGTGAACACCGGGCTGGCCGTGCGAGACGTCCTCGAAGGCCGGCCGGGCTTCCCGGCGCTGCGCCTTCGGTGGTCGCCGCACCGCGACACCTGCCACGTGGTCGAGTGGGGCGCCGTGCCCCCGGAGTGGGACGACGCCGCCCGCGGCCGCTTCTACGGCTACCGGCAGGACGCGATAGCCGCATTCCTCACCTCATCCACCCCATCAGCCTCCTATTCGGCGGCTCAGCCCGAACTCCGGTGTGGCTGCGCAGCTGTCGAAGAGGAGCCCTACCCCGAGAGGACGACCATGTGCCAGCACGATCCCCCCTGCCCCTCCGCCGAGGCCAGCGACCGCGAGGCGGCCAAGGCCGTCAGCCAGGCTCTCGTGCAGGGATGGACCGTGTTGTGCACCGGCGTCGTCTCCTTCGACGACACCGGTGAGCTGCTCCCCGACGGGCGGATCATCGCCCCGCACCGCGCCATCATCGCGACCGGAGTCGCTGCATGAACACTGCGTCGAGGCGTCCGGTCCCGTACATCACGGCGTGGAGTGCAGAGCAGCCCATCCGCGCGGCCATCATCGCCAACCCCCGCAAGCCCGGAATTGCCTACCTCCACGAGACCCCGCACGACCGCGACACGTTCGGGGTGCTGTGGGGGACCTACGGCATCGGCCGGGGCAAGGGCCGGCCCTTGCTGGGTACCGTCCACCCGCAGCGGCAGCGCCGCGCCATGGGCAGCCTGTTGTGTCAGGTCTGCGCCGGCCCTGCTGATCGGATTGAGCAGGGCGTGCTGTGGCTGCTCGACGGAGACGTCCCCGAGAGGGAGGGTGAAATCACGCCGCACCCTCCGGTCTGCTTGCACTGCGCCCTCCTGGCTGTCCGGTTCTGCCCTGAGCTTCGCCGCGGCTACACGGCCGTGCGGGTGAAGACGCCCACCATCGACGGCGTCCTCGGAATGACCTACCGCCCTGCCTTTCCCCAGCCTGTCGCACACGTGACGGAGCTCGTGCAGTACACGAACCCGGCCAGCAGATGGGTGCTCGCCAGCCAGCTCGTCGCCACGCTGCGCGGCTGTACGACCGTGAGCCTCGATGATCTTGCTGCTGACCATGGCAGACGACGCGCCGCCCTGACGAGATGACCACCGCCGCTGGGGGCTCGCACCCCCGACGTTCCCCCAGCGGCTTCTTGGCCGGGTCCGTCGTTGGCATAGGACCCCGGCCCCGGGGGAGCGGCGCATCGCGAGCGGCGCTCCCCCGGCCCTAAAGCCGTAGATGCGTACGAAGAACGAGCCACCTCGGCGTGCACCGTCGCGATGGTCAACTGCGATCGCTAGCGTCCCCCACATGACTACCGCGAATGCCTAATCGGCCGCCCAGCAGCAGTAGTTGAGCGAGAGGATGACCGCGCGGTACCAGGCGACCGGCCGCCTCCCGAGCACTGTCCCCGCTGCCCCATCGCAGTACAGGAAGGATCCCTACATGATCGACGCGACTGCCGATGCTGACCGCGCCGTCGAACTGCGCGATGCCGTCGTCGACCAGCTCGTCGCGGACGGCGAGATTGTCTCCAAGGACGTCGAAGCCGCCATGCGCAAAGTGCCGCGGCACCACTTCACCGGAGACGCACCCCTGGACGAGGCATACGACCCGTACACAGCCGTCATCATGAAGGAAGACGGCGGGGCTCATCTCAGCTCGGTGTCGGCACCACAGATCCAGGCGCTGATGCTGGAGCAAGCCAAGATCGCTCCCGGCATGCGGGTCCTGGAGATCGGCTCGGGCGGGCTCAACGCGGCGTATCTCGCCGAGCTGGTCGGCCCGAACGGGTGTGTGACGACGGTCGATATCGACCCGGAAATCACCGAGCGCGCCAGCCGTCTCCTGGCCGAGAACGGCTACGAGCAGGTCAAGGTGGTCACGGCCGATGCCGCCGAGCCGATCGCGGAGCTGGGCGAGGTGGACGTCGTCATGGTCACCGCAGGCGCCTGGGACATTCCCCCCGCCTGGATCGAGCAGCTCACCCCAGGTGGCCGGCTCGTGGTGCCGCTGCGCATGCGGGGGCTGACCCGGTCGGTCGCCTTCACCCGCGTCGGAGACCACTTGGAGAGCGACTCGGCGAGGATCTGCGGCTTCGTGGCGATGCAGGGTTCCACCGCGCACCAGGAGGAGCGGCTGCTCGTCACCGGCACGGAGGAGATCGTCCTGCACTTCGACGACGGGCTACCGGCTGACCCCAGCAAGCTCGACAACGCGGTGCGGCACGAGCGTGTGGAGCTGTGGACCGGAGTCACCGTCGGTCTCAGCGAGCTCATCGACACCCTCCAGATGCACCTGGCCATCACGCTGCCGGGCTTTTGCTCCATGTCGGTGAGCCCCGACCTGGACACGGGGATCGTCGCCCCGGCCAGGCGCTGGTCCCTCGCCGCCGTCGAGGACGACACCTTCGCCTACCTCACCACCCGCCGCACCGGGGACGACAAGCACGTCGAGTACGGGGTGCATGCCCTCGGCTCCCACGCCCGGGACTTCGCAGAGAAGATCGCCGGGCACCTGCGCGACTGGGCCCGCGAACGGCGCGGCGGCCCCGGCCCGGTCATCCGGGTCTACCCCGGCCGGCACCCCCGACGACCAGGTCCACGGCGACCGGGTCATCGACAAGGTCCACAGCCGGGTCACACTCTCCTGGCCCCCGGCCTAACCCGCCGGAGCCACCGGGTACTCGGCGGCCTTACCCCGGAGACGGTAGAGGAGGAGCCGAACCGATGACTGTCGATCTGACGTCGGAGCTGCGGTTTTTCGCACTGAAGTGGTCAGTTCAGTGCTCCGGTACGCGCCGCGAATTCCTTCAGACCGGGGAGAGTGGCCGGGGAGTACAGCAGGTCTGCGGTGAGTGCCTTGACCGAGGGGCGCCGGGCCTCCTCGGGGGCGTTGCGTTCGACGGCGCGCAGCGAGGTGAAGGTCTGGCGGTGGTCGCCGAGCTGGTGCCACATCCGGGCGGCGTCGGTGTGGAATCGGGCGCGGCGCTCGGCGGTGGGGAATGTGTTCGGGTTGATGCGGGTGACGACCGGGACTGCCTCGTCGGGGGTGCCGAGCTTGTTGAAGATGCTCAGGCGGAAGCTCTCGCACTGGGCGTGGGTGGCCTGGATGGTGGCGTTGTCCAGGTGTGGGCCGTAGGTGATGCGGCGTCCGATCTCCTGGGCCTCGTCGACCATGTTGAGTGCGGTGGTGCGGTCGCCGTAGTGGGCGCAGGTGTAGCCGGCGGTCAGGAGCATGGCGGCGCGTACGGCGCGTGCCTGGTCGGTGGGGTCGTCGGCCAGCTGCCGGCTGGTGTGGGTGAGGAGGTCGGCGGCTTGGCGGTGGCGGCCGGCGCGGCGCATGGCGATGGAGAGCATGCGGGTGGCTTCGCCGAGCGGTGTGGGTTGGCCGCAGGCACGGGCGGCGGTCAGGGCGCGGTCGGCTGCGACCCAGGTGGCTTCGGAGTGCTGTTTGCTGGCGAGTTCCCCGGCGAGGCTGTAGGCGTAGGCGGCCAGGGCGCTGGCGCGTTCGTGGGCGTGGCCGGTGAGGTGGTGGCGGGTGGCGTCGGCGGCGGCCAGGAGGAGGGGCAGCTCGCTGCTCAGGGTGTGGTAGCGGCTGTGGCGGAAGTCCGCCCGGGCCCGGTGCAGTGCCTGCTCGAGCTGGCGCAGGGATACCGGTTCGGTGGCGGGCAGGTTGAACAGGGCTGTCTCCAGCCGTGGGCCCGGGTCGGCCAGTCGGCGGTCGGCGGCAGTGGCTGGGGTGCTGGTGAGGATGGCGGCGCTGATTCCCGCCGCTTTGGTGAGAAAGCCCCTGCGCCGCACGGTGTCCTCCTGCTGGCTCTCGATGGTCCCCGTCGTCACGGTAGCCGTCGTGATGCCGCCGCATCCCAGGCTTTGCGCAGTCTGGGCCGGGTCTCGCTCCGGAGGGTGAGCGGCGGTGATCAGCTCATCGGGTGGGATGTCCAGGGCGGCGGCGATACGCAGCAGGGTTTCATCTGGCGGGATGATCTCTCCTGCTTCGACGCGGCAGACCCACGAGGTGGAGTAGCCGACGATCGCGGCGAGCTGCGATTGGGTCATCTTCGGCCGCCGGGCACCGCGGCCGCCCCGGATGAGTGCACCGAGGTCGGGGTGGGACGGAGCATGCGCGGCGGGGACGCTCACGGTACCTCCTCGCGGCGGGGGCGCGTCTACGGTAGCCGCGCCCTCCAGCCCTCGGCAGGGCACTTCAAAGAAGTTGCCGATCCTGCAAGAGAGTTGCAACCTTCGCAGCTAGCCCTTACCCGGCGTGGCCGGGCGCTGGAGGCTACGGGAGAGCTGTCGGCCACAGGCCGCCGGGGACCACCTTGCAGGCCGGCTTCAACCAACGCGAGACCAGCGGTTGCCGAGACCGCGAACCTTGCTCGTTCGCCCGTCGACCTCGAAGGAGATGTCCATGAACACCAGCGCTGTACCGGTGCCGTCCGGAACGTTCACCATCGGCAAGACCTTCACCTTTGAGGCCGGCCACCGGCTGCCCGGTCTGCCGCCCGAGCACAAATGCTCCCGTCAGCACGGGCACAGCTACGAGGTCGAGGTCATCGTGACCGCGTCCGCGCTGGAGGCCCCCGGCTTCGTCACCGACTTCGGGGCGCTCGCCCCCTTCAAGAGGTACCTGGACACCGAGCTCGACCACCGCAACCTGCACGAGGTCCTCCCCCTCGAGCCGACCTCCGAGCGCCTGGCGCAGTATCTGGCCGGCTGGTTCATCGAGAACCTCCAGCCCACGATCCCGGGCCGACTGGCCGCGGTCCGGGTTCGCGAGACCTCGCGCAGCTGGGCCCGGTTCGATGTGGAGGGGCAGTGACCGCGCCGCGCCCGGTTCCGGTCGCGCGGTCGACGAGCGATGGGGCGTTCTCGCTGATCGTCGCGGAGTGCTTCGGCATCGTGACGCCGACCTTTCAGGGCGAGGGGCCGAGCTGTGGGCATCCGGCCCTGTTCATCCGGTTGTCGCGGTGCAACCTGACCTGTACACGGTGCGACACGAAATACACCTGGGACTGGTCTCAGTACGACCCGGCCACGGAGTCGTCGCGCCGCTCCGTTACGGACCTGGTGGCCTGGGCCGCTTCCTCACCGGTGGAGCTGGTTGTGATCACCGGCGGCGAGCCGCTGATCCAGCAGCGCAAGCTGGTCCCCCTGGTGCAGGGACTTCTGGCCGCCGGGAAGCGGATCGAGTTCGAGACGAACGGCACCATCGCGCCCGAGCCGGCGCTGCTGGTCGACGGAGTCCGGTTCAACGTCTCCCCCAAGCTCGCCAGCTTCGGAGTGGAGGAGGCCAAGAGCATCGTGCCCGCGGCACTGGAGGTGTTCGCGGCATCCGGGCAGGCGGCGTTCAAGTTCGTCGCGTCCACCGTGGCCGACCTCGACCGGACCGCCGAGCTTGCCTCTGCCTATGGGCTCGCGCCGGTGTGGGTGATGCCGGAGGGCACCACGGCTGAGGCGATCACCGCAACCGCTCGGATCCTCGCGGAGGCGGTCGCGGCCCGGCACTGGCACTTCACCACCCGGCTCCACGTGCTGGCCTTCGGGGAGGCCCGAGGCCGCTGACCGCACGCACCACACCTGCCCGTTTCCCCATTGCCGGAAGCGAGAGAAGCCCATGACGACCTCTGCCAGCCCCACGGCGGCCTTGAACGCCGCCGGACCCGCGCCCGGCCGGCCCGTCGCGGCCATCGACACCGGCCGGGTCGCCGACCTGATCGCCCAGCTCCTGGTCGAGCTGGGCGAGGACCCGACCCGCGAAGGGCTGATCGGCACCCCGGACCGCGTCGCAGCCTGGTGGAGCGCCTTCCTGTCCCCGGCCGGCGCCGCGACGGCCACCTGCTTCACCGAGACCCTGGTCAGCGACCAGCTGGTCATCGTGGGCGGCATGAGCGTGTGGTCGCTGTGCGAGCACCACATGCTGCCCATGAACCTGCAGGTCACCGCGGCGTACGTAGCGGACGGCGAAGTGGTGGGCCTGTCGAAGTTCGGCCGGATCGCCCAGCACTTCGCCGGCCGGCTCCAGGTCCAGGAGCGTTTTACCCGCCAGGTCGCCGACTACCTCACGGGCGTGATCGGACGCGAGGACGTCGCCGTGGCCGTACAGGGTGTGCACCTGTGCATGAGCATGCGCGGCGTGCGCATGGAGGCCGCGCACACCACCACGGTGCACACCGGCGGCCGGTTCGGGAGCGACCCGGTGCTCTCCCAGCAGTTCCTCACCCTCGCTGCCAGCCCGTAGAACGTAGCCCGATACGCGGCCGATACGTAGGCCGAGAAGGAGGTGGAGCAGATGGCGACGTCGTCGACGCACGATGCTGACCGGTCCGCCCCTCTGCACCTGACGTGGGACGACATCGGCAGTGCAACACGGTCCATCGCCCAACAGGCGGTGGCTGCGGGGGCGCCGCAAGCCGTGGTGGGCATCGTGCGCGGGGGCATGATCCCGGCCGTGTGGATCGCCCACCAGCTCGAGATCCGCGATGTGCGGACCGTCGAGGTCACCCGCACCACCAGCGACGGCATCAACGCCGCCAAGGCCACCCCGACCGCCCGCAACCCCGCGTCCCTCGGAGACCTCACGGGCCTGGACGTGCTGCTCGTCGACGACATCGCCGGCAGCGGCGCGACTCTCGCCCACGCAGCCCGGATGATCCGCGGCCGTGGTCCTACCCGGGTGCGCACCGCGGTTCTCGCCGTGAACCGAGCCAACTGGCGGCAGGGATCCGGCCCCGGCCGCCGTATCGACTACATCGCATCGATGACGGACACCTGGGTCGTCTTCCCCTGGGAGGAGCAGCATGAGCGCTGAACTGGACGAGCAGTACCGCACCCGGCCGGGCACGCCGATGATCGGCCCCTACAGCACCAACCAGATGGACGACTTCTACGCCGCGCTTGCCCTCGGTGAGGCGAAGCCGTCCGGACTGATGAACCTGATGCAGCATCTCCTGGTCACCGAGCGGTGTGCGCCGGGTGCGAACGTGCTCGACGTGTGCTGCGGCCGCGGTCTGGCCCTGCCGCTGCTGCACCGGTACGCGCCGAACATCGCCCGCTACGTCGGTCTCGACATCAGCCCCGACAACCTCTCCGAAGCCCGTAGGAGGCTGACCGGGCTGTGCAAGGAGTACGGCAGCTTGTTCCCCGTCGACTTCGTCGAGTGCGACGTGGCCGCTCCGTGGCCGCAGCTGCCGCCCTTCGATGTCGCGATCTACACCTCGGCACTCGAACACCTGCCGTACGACCTCGGCGTGATGAGCCTGCATGCCACGGCGGCCGCGCTCGCCCCCGGGGGAGCGCTGTACCTGTCCACGCCGCAGGCATTCGGGCCACCGCCGCGCCCGCTGCAGTACAGGGTCCACGTGTACGAGTGGTCGCGCGAGGAGGTCACCAAGACAGTCGAGGCCGCCGGCCTGGTCGTGGAAGACGTGATGGGACTGCTGCCGCCCGGGCCGGAGCAAGTGGCCGCCGAGCTCACCCAGCGGTACGGCCCCGGTGCGGTCGACTGGTACCGGGACCTGGCCGCCCGGGTGCCGAAGGCGCTGCTGGACACGGTCTCGGCCGTCGCCGTGCCCGACCAGGCCACCGAGCTGCTGTTCGTGTGCCGGAGGCCGTCATGACCACCATCACTCTTCCCGGGCCCCGCCGGGCCGGGCCGGGACACAGCCGGCCGCTATGGGTGAGCGTGGAGGGCATCAACGGGGTCGGGAAGACCACCGGCGTCCGTGCGGCGGCCGCATCCCTCGGCGCGCGGTGTCTGCGGCTGGACGAGCTGACCGACCAGGCCGCCGACACCCTGCCCGGGCGGGTGATCGCCGCCCTCGCCTCGGGCGGGGACGTCTGTCTGCGGACCGGGCACCCGGTCGTGGAGACGCTGGCGCTGCTGGCGCTGAAGTTCCGTGAGGTAGAGCGCCTCACCCCCAGCCAGCTGGACGGCGTTGACGTGATCATCGAGGACCGCGGCGTGGACAGCGTGGCCGTATGCCAAGGGGCGATCCTGCACGCCGAACACCGGGCCACGCCCGCCCGGACGGTGGCTGAACAGATCCTGGCCACCGCCCGCCAGTGGCGGACGATGCCGGACGCCACACTCCTGTTGACCGGCGCCCGCGAGGTCTGTACGGCGCGGTTCGCCGCCCGGATCGGCCGCACCCTCCCGGCGAGCGCTGTGGAGGTGATCGAGCAGACCGACCAGCTCTACCGGGAGCTGGCCGCCGCCGAGCCGGACCGGTTCACCGTGATTGACGTGACCGGTTACGGCCTGGAGGAGACCGGCAAGGCCGTCGAGGCCGCCGTCCGCGCCCTTGTGGAGCACCGGGAGGTCAATCGTGCCTCGTGACATCACCCTGCTGTGGGCGCTGCGCTCCCCCTGCAGTTTCGGCTGCCCGCACTGCTACTTCGGGGAGCTGGAGGAGCACAAGCAGGCTCTCCCCCACGGCCCCGGAGTGCTGTCCCACATCCCCGTGCGCGACCTCGACCGCACCGTCATGGAGGTGTTCGCGCGGACCCTGCCCGGCTCGCCGGTCGAACGGGTCGTTCTCGCCGGCGGCGAGCCGCTGGACTGGCTGCCCACCCTCAGCCTGATCAAGACGATCAAGGAAGCTGGGTGCGAGGTCGTCGTCGCGACCAACGGTGTGCCGCTCACCCGGCCCGGCATGGCCCGCCGGCTCGTCGAGCTCGGCGTCGACGGGGTCTCGGTGTCCCTGGACAGCGCGGACGCGGCCACCAACGACCGGCTGCGGCCGTCCCGGTCCGGTCGGGTCGGCCACCGCGAGGTTCTGGCGGGCATCCGGGCCCTGCTGAGCGAGCGCGGCTCCGCGCCGGTGCCTCGCGTCGGCATCTACACCGTGGTCATGCGCGAGCGGCCCCAGGAGATCACCGACGTCGCCCGGCTCGCCTCCGACGTCGGCGTCGACTACTACGTCCCGCAGCCCATCTCCCTGCCCCCCGACCACAAGCTGTTCGCCGAACGGTGCCACACCCCCAAGGACGTCGCCGCGGTCGAAGACCAACTGCGCCGCCTCCAGGAGGACCCCCGCGGGCTCACCCTCCCCGGCCCCGCCTACATACGGCAGTTCCTCGCCTCGATCAGCACCCACGACAGCGGCCGGGTCGCGGACTGCTTCGGCGGGGCGCAGCTGTTCTTCATCCAGCCCGACGGCTCGCTGTGGGACTGCCCGTCCGACCGGCGGATCGCCGCCACCGCCCCCTCCGAGCAGCGCACCATCGTCGACGCCAATGCGAGGACCTTGTTCGAGGGGCGTCCGACGTGCACGGACTGCTCCCACTTCTCCAGGGACTGCGTGAACATGGGCCCACTCGTGCTCGATATGCCCCGCCTCCTCGCGCGGGAGGCAACGTGACCGACTTGCCGCCGCTCCCCGCAACGGAGGGCCTCGGCGAGGACATGCTGGCCGCGCTGGCCAGCATGCCCGACCCCACCGGTGCCGAGTTCGCCGCCCGCCTCGAGCACGACCTGACGCAGGCATTCACCAGCCGGCACGCGCTCGCGGTCTCCTCCGGCACGATGGCGCTGCACGTCGCCTTGTCCGCGGCCGGTATCGGACCCGGCGACGAGGTCCTGGTGCCAGCCCTGACCGTCATCATGACCGTCGCCCCGGTCGTCCAGCTCGGCGCCACCCCGGTGTTCATCGACAGCGACCCCGACACCCTCGACCTGGACTACGCCGACGCTGGCGCCAAGGTCACGGCTCGTACCAAGGCGATCATCCCGGTACACCTGTGGGGCAGGATGGGCGACCCCACCCGGTTGCAGGCGTTCGCGGCCGAGCAAGGGCTCACCGTCATCGAGGACGCCGCCCAGGCCGCCGGAACCTCGCGCGCCGGCATCACAGCCGGCACGGCCGGCGCAGCCGGATGCTTCAGCCTGAAGGACGGCAAGATCCTATGGAGCGGTGAGGGCGGCTTCATCCTGACCGACGACAACCACCTCGCCGCCCACGCCCGAGCCTTCCGCAGCCACTGGCTGCAACCCCCGCCCGGCAGCCACCCCCAGGAACGGATCGCCCTCAACGGGCGCCTGGCCGAACCCCTCGCCGCGCTCGCCCAGGCCAACCTGCGCAGGCTTCCCGCCCTGCTGGAACACCGCCGAGCCCAGACCACGCACCTGATCCACGCCCTGGAGGACACCCGCGGCATCACCCCCCTCCAGCCATCAACGAACGAGAGCTGGAACCACTACGCCCCGCTACTGCGCATCACCCTGCCGAACCCCCGGGCGTTCGCCGAACACCTCGCCCAGCAGGGAGTACCGAACTCCACCGGCAGCTTCAGGCTCGTGCCGTGCGACACCCGGCCCATGGTCACCAACCGGCACCGCACACCGTGCCGCGGCGCCGCCCAGATCCTCGACCGCACCCTCGCCCTCGTCCTCACCGAGCGCGAGGGCGAAGCCGCACTCGACCGCTACGCCGCCGTCATCTCCCGGGAGGCCGCCGCATGGACCACGTGACCCACGCCCCGCAGCCCGCGCCGACCGGGATGCTCCCTCCGGCGGGCCCCCGTCCTCGCCCCCGAACGGATGGTGTCGCATGACGATCACACCGGTACGCCAGTGCTGCACCCGCGGCCCACTGCTCTCCACCGACGGCGTGAGCGGAGTCGGCAAGACCTACCTGACCCACCGCGCCGTCGACCCCCTCGACGACAAGCCGCTGGTACTCGATGAGTTCTCCGAGTGGGCGAACGGGCGCCCGGGCCTGGGCGGAGCCCTGCTGCACGCGCTGTACGAGGCCAGCGCCGGGGACCCGTTCCTGCGCGGAGGCACACCGATGGCCGAGGCCCTGCTCCTGATGGCCATCAAGCGCCATGACCTGGACACCGTGATCCCCGCCCTGTCCAGCGGCCGTGCCGTCATCGAGGGCCGCAGCGTCGACACCACAGCCGTGTGCCAGGCACTGCTGCTGCACCCCGGCGACCCGGACGCCGCCCTTGCCACGGCCACCGAGCTCCTGGCGCTGGCGGCTTCCTTCCGACCGCTGCCGGATCTCACCATCCTCGTCACCGACGACACCGCCCAGGCCGTCGAACGCGCGCAGCGCCGCGACCGCCGCATCTTCACCAGCGAGGAGGCCGCGTTCATGCGGGAGGCATGCGCGCTCTACGAACGGCTCGCTGCCACCGACCAAGCCCGCTACCGGGTCCTGGACCGCCGCCGCACCGGCGAACACGAGGCGGCCGAACAGATCCGGGTGTGGATCCACGACGCCGGCATCAACCTGAGCTGCCTGTACGAGCCGTGGCAGGGTCCGCAGGCCCGGTGCATGTGCTGCGGACAGCTCGCGGACCCGGCGGCGGCATGACCCAGGCCGCCCACCCCTCGACCTGCCCGGCCCCGACTCCGGCGAGGAACTGCGCGCCCGCGATCCCCGAGGGCATCGAGGCCCTGATCCTCGACTTCGACGGAACCCTCGCCGACACGACGGACAGCCACGAACAGGCGCTGCGCGCGGCGCTGCACCCGTACGGCACCGGCCTGGACCACGACTGGTACCGCCGCCACGCCGGCCTGTCCATCCACGACCTGCTGACCGTCCTGCCCAGCGGCCGGGCGCTGCCCTACGAAGAGATCATCCGCGCCAGCCGCGCCCACCTGCTGGCCGCCGTGCACAGCATCAAGCCGATCCCGTGCGTCGTCTCCCTGCTGGACGCGGCGCGGTACGCTGGCCTGCCCTGCGCCGTGGCGTCGGGCGCCAGCGGACGGCTCGTCCACCCCGGGCTCGACGCCCTGCGGTTGACGCCCGCGTTCGCCGCCGTCGTCGTACGAGAGGACGTCGCGCACGGCAAGCCGTCACCGGACCTGTTCCTCGCGGCCGCGCGGCGCCTTGATGTCCCACCCGACCGCTGCCTTGCTGTCGACGACGCCCCCGACGGCGTCACCTCCGCCCGCGCAGCCGGCATGCACGTGATCACGGTGATCGACGGCCACCTGGCCCCTGCCGGCGAAAGAGCGGTCGCCGGACGGTCCGCAGCACAGGCCCCGTGGCCGAAGCCGGCCTGGGCCGCGGCTACACCGTACGTCGCCGCGCCGGCCGACGCGGCACCACGATCAGCAGATTCCGCCAGCTGACGGCTCGAGACCGTCGTATCAGGAGAGCGTGATGCCCGTCCTCCACTCGACCAAGACCCTCGAGATCACCGACCCGCCCACGGCGACGCGGGAAGGCGTCGGCATCTTCGAGTACACCGACGACTTCACCGTGTTCCACTACGGCAGGATGCCCGACCGGATCCCCGGGAAGGGCGAGGCCATCTGCCGCATGGCTGTCTTCAACTTCACGCTGCTGGAGGAAGCGGGAGTGCGCACCCACTTCCGCCGGTTCCTCGCCCCCAACCGGATCGAGTTCAACCTCGCGCGCCTCCCCAGCCCGGACACCGCACCGCCTACCGGCAACTACCTCATCCCCGTGCAGGTCCTCTTCCGCAACGAGCTCCCCCCAGGCAGCTCCGTTCACCGCCGCCTCGCAACCGGCGACCTGGCACTGGCCGAGGTCGGGCTCCCCAGCATCCCCGCCGACGGCGCGAGGCTGCCGCAACCGCTCGTCGAGTACGCGACGACCCGCAAAGAGATCAACCGGTTCATCAGCGCACCCGAAGCCCAGCGCCTCGCCGGCCTGAACGACGAGCAATTCCGAGCCATGCGCGCAATCACCCTCAAGGTCAACCAGGTCCTGACCGGGCACGCCCAAGAGCTCGGACTGAGCCACTGCGACGGCAAGGTCGAGTTCCTCATCTCCAGCGACGCCCAGCTGGTGCTCGCCGACAGCCCCGGCACACCCGACGAAAGCCGCCTGATGTTCAACGGCGTGCACTGCGGCAAGCAAGTCCTGCGCGACTGGTACGTCAACAACGGGCACGAAATCCCCGTCAACCAGCTGATCACCGAGGGCGTACCCAGAACCCGGTGGCCACGGCCCATATCACTCCCGCCGGACTTCCTGCCGGTGATGTCGGACCTGTACCAGTCCCTGAGCGAGACCTGGACCGGCGAGCGCCTGTGGAATGCCCCCACCCTGCAGGCCGCCACCCAGGCCGTCGCCGACCTCATCCGGTGAAGGCACACCACGGCAGCCGGCGCTCCGGCATGCTCTCCTCGGTGCTCCGGGAACGCGCCGGCACGGCCGGGAAGCCTACGAGGACGGTGGAATCATGGGGGCCTTGACCGACGACCCCGCCTTCCAGGCGACGACGTTCGTGGTCATCGACTTCGAGACCACGACCCCTTCGGGCTACCCGGCCCAGCCCATCGAAGTGGCTGCTCTCGCACTCCGCTACGAGAAAGGCATGTGGAGGGAGACCGGCAGGAGTACATCCCTCATCCGCCCGCCCGCGTTCGCGCCGGTGACACCGGCCGACACGGCCCAGACCGGTCTGACCCCCGAACAGCTCAGGCACGCCCCCACGCCAGCCGACGTGCTGGGCGCGCTGGACCGGCGGTTCGTCGCCGGTAATCAGTACCTGCTGGTGGCCCAGCACGCCGCCACCGAGGCCAACGTCATCCACCATCAGCGTGAGCACTGCCCTGCACTGGCCCACGTCGACTTCCTGGACACCATCCCGTTGGCCAAGCACCTCGTCCCCGGCCTGGCGAACTACAAACTCGACACCCTGCTGGCGCGCTTCTCCATCCAGCAGCCGGCCGACCGCCACAGGGCCTACGCCGACGTCGACGTCACCGCGCAGGTGTTCACCAGACTCATCACCGCCGCGGACGGCAGTCCCCAGCTCAGCGATCTCGCAGCGCTGGTGAAGATCGCCGGTCGCACGGCCAAGTGCAACCAGCCCGTCCAGAGCGGCTTGTTCGACCTCTAGCCCTTCGGCGGAGCCAGCAAGAACCCTCGACGGAGAGAGGACGGCACTCGCCCAATGATCAACGAACAGCCAGACCGCGAAATCGTTCCGTTCTGGTTCGACCCGCTATGCCCCTGGGCGTGGATCACCTCACGCTGGCTCCTGGAGGTCGAGCTGGTTCGGCCAGTGCGCGCCGATTGGCGGATCATGTCGCTGGCCTACCTGAACCTCGACCAACGCGAGGGAAAGGGGCTCAGCGACGACTACCGCGAGCTGATGACGAAAGCATGGGGGCTGGTACGGGTCTGCGCCGCAGCCTCCGAGCACGGCGGCCGCGGCGTCCTCGGGCCGCTGTACACCGCCCTCGGCACCCGGCTTCACAACCAGCGCCGCCGCGACGATCCCACCGTTGTCACCGAGGCCCTCGCAGAGACGGGCCTACCGGCCTCACTCGCCGCGGCCGCGATGAGCACGGAGTTCGATCAGCTCATCAAGGACTCGCACCACGAGGCATTCGACGAAGTCGGCCTCGACGTCGGGACGCCGGTCCTGCGTATCAGCGGCACGACCCTGTTCGGTCCCGTCGTCACGCCGGCTCCCCGCGGCGAGGCTGCCGGACGGCTTTGGGACGGCCTGGTCATGGTCGCTGGAACGGACGGCTTCTTCGAGCTCAAGCGCAGCCGAGACCGTAAGGCCACCTTCGAGTGAGCGGCAGTGGAACCCCGGCCGGCATCAGCGGCTGCGTGAGCGTCAGGGGGCCCGTGGCGCGGCGAAGGAGCGAACAGCGATCGCGGAGCCTCGGCCAGGACGCACCGCGATTCGATGCCACCGCCGTCCAGAGGCATTCAGCGGGACGCGGTCATCCGATCCCGGCCGGCGCAGTGACCGCTCGCGCGATGCGGTGCCCGACCAGTCGCTCAGCCACGGCCAGCGGGTACCAGGCGGCACCCCTCACCTCGGACTCCTGGATACGTCCCACATCCGCGCGAGCCGTCACGAAGGCGAACCCGAAGTCGAGGTGGTAGTGCTCCGGCTCATCCTTCTCCGGGCGCGCCGGAACCCTGCCGTACTCGATGTAGACGGGGGCTTGCGACGCGGGGACGATCTCGCCGGGGTCAATGCCGGTCTCCTCCGCCAGCTCGCGCACTGCCGCGCCGATCAGTGTCGCATCCGTCGGCTCTAGGTGGCCTCCAGGCTGCAGCGTGATCCCGTACGCACGATGCTCCACCAGCAAGATCTCGGCGCCACCGCGGGCCAGCAGAGCCCCGACGGTCACGTGCATCGGAAACGTCCGCCGCGAAGCGAACCCTCCGCCCTGAGACAGCGCATGCAGCGGCTCAGACAGCATTGCCGCCTCGTCCGGGTAACGCTCGAGGTAGACGGACAGCGCGCTCGAGATATCCGAGTCAGTGATCGCCACGAGCCGCCCCCGCACCAGCCTGAGAGCGCAGCTCTCCAGGACCTCCTGCTCGGATGCGAGCGACGAGATGCGACACAGTGAGCTCCGTAGAAAACGCATGGCCTACCAGGAGGCCCGCACTCTACAACCTGAGCCTGAACAACTCACGCTGCCCCCGCCGCCGCTCCAGCCCAGGGCGGCGGAATCATCGGGGACGTGGAAGACGAAGGCGGGAATGTCTACAACGAAGTTGCAAACGACGTCACAGAGGACGTTGGCCAGGCCGTAACGCTTCTGGACGTGGCTATCTTCGGACCGAGCGGCGGAGGCTGATGTGACACCGGTGGTGTGGGACGTGTGAGTACCCGTCTGCTGCGAGCCCTGACCGGGAGGGGCAGGCAGGTGGCGCCGTCCGTGACTGCCTCCCCGGCTGGGCTCGCCTCAGCGGCCGGCCCGGCGACAGCCGGCGGCTACGAGCCGGTGAACGGGTACCGTCTGCTGGGCCCGGGCTGCGCAAGCGGGACCGCAGTAGAGCGCCCGCCCGGCCTCTCCCATCGCGAAGGCGGCCGGCGACCAGGCCCTGCTGGAGGCCGCGCTCTTCGAGCGCATCGGCGGCACCTTCGACTACTGCGCCCACCCTGCCGGGATTTCGTGGGTCGATCCCCGGCCCGACCACCTCACGGTGGCCCTGGACCCCTACCTCGGCCGGCCCGACCGCGCCCTGCCCCTGCACAGCCTGGCCGGCCTCCTGCCCACCCACCACACCGGCACCACGGAGAACCCTGACGGGCCGGGCGGCGTCCCAGGGCTGCGGCTGCTCGGCATCGACGAGCACGGCCTGCACATCGGCATGGTCGGCACCGACGCCTCCGCGACGCTGACCGGTCCCACCCCCGACCGGTGGCGCAGCCTGCTCGACAAGCACCGCGCCTGGTGCCGGGAGAACGACCTCACCCCGCTGTGGGACACCGCGTACCTGAGCGAGCCCGAGGCCGCCTACCGCGCCAAAGAGGCGGAATGGCACCGGATTCTTGCCGACAGCGCCTGGCTGGGCAGCGGGCTCCTGCGTCGCATCGGCCTGTTCCACACCGTGGTCTCGCCCTTCTGCCTGCGGTACTGGTTCGACGGCGTGGACTGGAAGGTCGAGCTCAAGTACGAGCACGGTGTCGCCCTGCACCATGACGAGCTCGTCCAGTACCTGACCCACCCCTCGTGGGGGCTACCGCTCCGCGTTCACCATCGCCACTGCGAGTGCCGGCCATGCGACTGCGACGGCGGCCGGGAACGCATCTGCTGGATCGAGCTCGCGCCCACGACCCAGCACAGGGGCGGCATCAGCTTCCGCTTCCGCTCCACCGACCGTGACCGCGACCACTCCGCAGTACACGCCAAGCTCGTCAGCTCAGGCGCTCCGAAGTCCTGGCTGGAACGCGCCCTTCCGCAGCACCAGCAGAAGACCAGCGAGACGGCAGCCGTCTGATCCCTCCGCCCGAACCACGCACCGGCCCCGACGCGGCCGTGGCCAGCTCCGCCTGGGCCACGTGCCGCGCGATGCCGCGTCGCTGGTGCCGAAGCGCTCGTCCAAGCACGCAGCGGTGCGCCGTCCCCGGGAGGGCTCGGGCCGCGGGCCCGTGGCCCGGACGTCGGTGAGGACTGCGGGGGAGCAGGAGTGCGGGTGGGTGGGGTGCTCCGGCGGGCCTTCGGTGGAGTCGTAGTCACCTGCCCACTCGCCGGGCTCCTCTTCGGGGAGGTACAGCTCGGGGAACTCGTTGAGGAACTCCGGCACGGGAGCGCCGCCGCGCTGTTTGCGCTGCTGCATGCGGCGGTCGATGCTGCCTGCCGGCCAGTCCCGGCGGACCTTGTCCTCGGAGATGTTGCGTGTCTGCGCAATCTCGGCGACCTTGATGCCGCGGTCGCGGGCCTGCTGCACGATGGCGTGCTCGAGGTCCTGCAGATCCCTGCCGACATCGGCTGCCCCTGTGAGCAGGCTCATGCTCTGCGACCGCAAAGAGGCGGACCCGGTCAGGCCAGTGCAAGTGACGTGGGCGAGGCCCTGCAGCCGCGCGACCTTGCGGCTGAGGTCCTCGAGGATCTGCTGGACGTAGCTGTCATGCCGCGCGGCATCCGGGGGCGTGCGGGTGGAGCTGGCCTTATAGTGCGCCTTCCGGCAGGCGTCACTGCAGTAGATGCGGGGCCGGCCGGAGCCAACGGTCGGCTTGACCGGATTGGGACACGCCGGGTTGCGGCAGGTGGCGGCCTGTCCCGGACTGCTCATCATCGCGGGGGTAGCCCTTTCGGGGGTTCGACATGCGGGATTTCGTCGCTGCCAGGCGGGAGATCTGCGGGAGCGGGGCGACGAATTCCCTTCGCCGCCCGCGGCACTGCGGGGCTTCGGGTTACCGGCGGCTGGTGCCGGGGTCGGCGAGACGCGGCTCGCGCACCCCGGCACCAGCCGGGCGTCACAGACCGGTCAGCCGCCGATACCGCAGGTAGGACCGCCCCATGGTGGCCAGCACGGGGACGAGCAGGGCCCAGAGCACAGGCCGGGCGCCGGGCGAGAAGATGAGCAGGACCATGACGACCACCAGGGCGACGAACGCGCCGATCCTAAGGTCCACCTCAACGTCGATCGCGTCATGGACTTGGAAGGTTTCCCCGCGGCTGCGGGGCGGGATGTTACGGTCGAGCCGGTGCTGCGCAGGGCCTGACCGGGCCTGCGGATGCATGCGGTCGGGAGGCAAAGCGCCCTCCATGATCGAAGTGACAGAAGAGGGAGCCCTGGCACTGGTTGACGGCCGGCCAGGGCCCTCTCGTTTCCCTGGACGCTACCGGCCCAACACTTCGATACGCCAACATTACGAACCGCAAAGGGCAGCCCTGCCCAATCGAACAAAAAATCCTCGAAACCGGTCAGACATTCAGCCGCAATTCGCTCCGACTTCAACCGCAACAAGCCACTTTCGCGCAACTTCTACGCGCGCCACATCCTTGTGAACCGCCGTCCACCAGCGTAAGCAGCGCGCACAAATCGCAAAGTTGCAGCTACCGGCGGACGGATTCCCTCGGGCTGATGTGCCTCGACCCCTGGACGCTACGCTCGGCCCCATGGCTGAACTGGAGACGGAATGCCGTTCCCTCGACGGCACAGCGCTGGTAGGCACCGTGACACCGCCGTCGGGGCGGGCGACCGGGCTGGCGGTGCTGGCGCACGGGGCTGGGGTGACCCGGCACGAGGGCGGCCTCTTCACCAGGATCGCCGCCGCCCTGGCCGGAGCCGGAATCCAATGCCTGCGCTTCGACCTTCGCGCCCACGGCTCCAGCGGCGGACGGCCGCAGGACATCACGATCGCCGCGGTGGCCAACGACATCAAAGCCGCCGCCGACCACCTGCGCGCCGAAAGCGGCCTCCGCCGCCCCGTGCACCTGATCGCGGCCTCGTTCTCCGGGGGCGCGGCCGCGCTCCACGCCGCGCACCGGCCGACGGAGGCGAGCGCCTGGTGCTGCTCTACCCCCGGCTCGACTACCGCGAGCGGTACATCACCAGCCGTCCGTACACCGACTCCGGCGGCTACCTGTCCCCGGAGGCGGCGAAGGCGCTGCAGGGGCAAGGATTCACGGAGCGCAGTCCGTTCGGGCTGGGCCGCGCGCTGCTGAACGAGGTGCACTTCCTGGCCCCGGTGACGATCCTGTCGGCTGTACGGGCCCCACCCCTGGTGGTGCACGGGACGAAGGACACGTTCGTGCCGGTGGAGTCCTCCCGCCGCTACGTGCGCTCTTTCGGCGGGCCGGCAGTGCTGATGGAGCTCGATGGTGCCGAGCATGGCTGCGCCGTCCACAAGGGCCCGCAATACCTCCACCCCCAGACGCAAGCGTGGCAGGCCGAGGTCATCGAGCGCGTCACCGGGTTCCTGGCCACCACCTAGACCGGGAGCGCGGTGAGGGCCTGCCGCAGCTCCCGCACGGGCGCGCGGCGGGCGTAAGGACGCAGGACGCCGACGGCGCGGCGGAGTTCGACCAAGGCCCGGCCGAAGCGCGGGGCGGCAACCCAGCCCCACCACCGCCGGAGAGGAGCCCTTCATCCTGTGGACGCTCACAACTGAGTCCTCCTTGATCATCGACGGGCAGCACCGAATCGACCGAAACTCCGACGTACGGGCGGTCGGAGTCGCTGCCTGATCTTTCCCGGCCGCCCGGGCGCTCCGGCGCAGAGCCGGGCTTCCGCGAGGCGACGGCCGAGGCGGGCGCTGACGGCCGCCGACGGCGGTGCGGGTGGCGGGCAGCGCCTGTGCCGCCTGCCCGCGGTTGGCAGCGGCGTACGCTGACGGTATGGCCACACAAGTGCGCCGTTGCCGGTCGTGCCGGGAGCCGATCCGGGCGCCCACCCGCCCGGATGCGCTCTACTGCGGTCCCGCTTGCGCAGCCCGGGCGCGGCGCGAGCGCCGCCGCTTCGCCGACGGCGTGGCCATCGGCTTCTACATGATCTTCAACGGGCCCGATGCGATTGCCGTGCGCTGCCCCGTCTGCGGCTGCAGGTTCCTTCCAGGCCGAGGGCACCGGCGTGACGCCGTCTTCGACCGGCCGGCCTGCCGGGTCGCCGCCCATCGCGCCAGGAGGACCGGCAAGCCCCTACGCGAAGGCGTTACACCGAACCCGTCGGTAGGAACGGCAGCAGGCCCTCTGACCAGGGCAAACGCCTTCCCGGAGGCTCCAGCCTTCTAGCACGCGCTGTCGGCGGACAGCTGCCGGCCACCGCTGTGCTGGCCGGCATCGGGTGGGGTGCGGCGGCTCACGAGACGGCCCGGCGGAAGCAGGCGGGGTCTCAGCAGCTGTCCGGGTCGATGTCGCTTGGGTGTCTCCCCGTGATCTCCCACTCCAGCATCCGCATCCGCTCCACGCTCCGGCGCGCGGCGGCGACCATCCCAGCGTCGAACTCGTCGTCGGGGCCGATGTCCGCGGCATCGAAGTAGGCGTCGATCCGGCTCGCGTCGCCCGTCATGGCGAAGTACCGACAGGCGAGCCCGTGGGTGATCCGCGCGGCGCTGATGTCGGGGAAGTGCGCGATCAGCGCGAGGGTGGCCTCGTCGTCGTCCAGGTGGGCCGGGGCCCGGGTCAGGTAGAGGGTGCCGAGGTCGTGTTCGTACGGGCGGTGGGTCATGCCCGGTCCAACGGTCCTCCCCCTGCAGAGGCGGATCTGCTGTACGGGTGACGACTGTCCCGCAGCCGGAAAGCACCGCGGGAGTAGCCGTTGCCCGCTGGCCTTGATCAGTCCGGATCGGTGCTGGCCAGGTGACCGCGAGTGCGCGATACGGAGGGTCGCCCTCAGGGGCAGCCGGATCATTGGCCGGAAAAACGATGGATATCGCCTCGTCGAGGATCTCGTCCACGGCGAGCTTGCCGCAAGCCATACCTATGTGACTGAGGAGGCGCCCTTTCAGGGACGCCTCCTTGGCCATGAGCTGGCTTTGCTCAGGAAGCGGGCTCGGTGATCTCCCTCAGGAGGCGGGTGTTGGCCTCGACGTCGTGCCCCAGGTCCAGCAGATGGCGGGGGAGCTTGCCGAGGAGTTCGAGCAGGGGCTCGGTGTCGGGCAGGTCGGCGGGCAGGAGGCCGAAGACGTCGGGGTAGCGGTCTTCGGTGCCAGCAGTGAAGAAGTCACCGGGCGCCACGGTGCGGTCTTCGTCGATGAGGGCGGGGTTGGCTCCGGGAGTGAGCCGGGGGAAGAGGATGCGGGCGGATTGTCCTTCGGTGGCGAGGGTCAGGCCGAGCCAGGTTTGGAGCTGGTCGGGAAAGAACTGGGGCTTGAGTTCCTTGCCGGATTCCTTCCACAGGGGGGTGCGGCTGCCGGAGTGGAGGGCGTCGGTGACCTTCTGGTGCTGGGTGGGGTGGAGCTGTTCGCCGCGCTGGACGCGTTCGCGGACCTGGTCGTACCAGCCGAGGGCGTCGAGGAGGCCGAGGCCGATGGCGGCGGCCGAGGGCCAGGGCAGGACGCGCAGCCGGCCGTTTTCGGGGCGGATGAAGACTCGGTCGTTGGCCAGCAGCACCAGCCGGCGCGGGCCAGCAGGAGGGCGGTGGTGGTCTTTCCGGCGCCCTTGTCGCCGAGGGTCAGTACCGTCTGTCCGTCGCGGACGACGGCGGAGGCGTGCAGGATCGACCAGCCGTCGGCCAGCAGCCGGCCACGGACGACCTCGCGGACGAGGCGCGCGGCGGCCAGGGCGACGGGGACGTCCTCGCAGCCGTAGATGTGCAGGGGGCCGCCGGGCTCGGCCCAGTAGGCGAGCTTGTCGTCGGGCTGGGCGGCGAAGACGGTGCCGTCGTCGCCGCGGTCGACGAGCATGGTCGCGTTCGCGTAGACGGTCTCCTCGTGGGCGTGGTCGGTCACCCGCTGGGTGATCTTCGTGACGAGGTCGGGGTTGACGTCGGCGTTGACCGGGGCGTCGGGGGCCGGCGTGGTGCTGGTGGCGTTCCACCAGGGTCCGAAGTAGCGCAGGGCCCAGTCGGTGACCACCGTGCTGTTGCTGGTGACGGTCGCGGCCTGGGTGGCTGTGGCGATGCGGGTAGCAGTCCTGGTCACTGCGGCCTTCTCCTTCCATGAGGGACGTGAGGGAACGTGCAGGTGGGCCAGTGGCTCGAAGGTGTCGCGGAGTTTGACGTCCGCGGCCACGAGTTGGCGGGCCTCGGTGGCGTCGAGTCGGGGGAGGCACACGGTTGGGGTTCCGGCGGTGAAGCGCAACGGAATTCCGAGCCACCGGTTCTCGTGGTTGACGGACAGCTCCAGCACGCGGTCGTCCAGGCCGAGGCCTGCGCGGAGGGCGGCGATGACGGCGCCGGCGGGGCCGCAGCGGGTGCGGCCGAGGCCGGCGTTGATGCGGGTAGGGCGGTCGGCCAGCTCGCGGCGGACCCGTGCCACCGGCACTTCGACCGGGCGGCCGTTCACGCGGGTCCGACGCGCAGATCTCGGCCTGGTCGCCGTGCTCGCCGATCACGTGCCCCTCCACGTCCGCGGCCGGCACGTCGAGGAGGTGGGCGAGGGTGAGGCGGTAGCGGGCGGTGTCGGTGTTCGAGCCGACGCCGTAGACGCGGGGGCAGCCGGAGACCTCCGCGAACAGGCGGGTCATGAGGTCGACGGGGTTGGTCACCACGATGACGAGCCCCTGGTAGTGGGCCAGCGCAGCCGCCACGGCAGCGATGACGGGGGCGTTCGCGTTCAGCCCGGCCATCCGCACGTTGGTGCGGTGGGTGTTGACGAACTCGGCCCTCGGGCACACCACCACGGCCTCGCACGAGACGAGCGCGCGGGGGCTGGTGGCGTGGACCGCCCGCGTGGCCGCCGCCGAGTTCGGCGGCGGCGTCGCGGCGCCAGATGAGTACCTGCGCATCCGTTCCTGAGTAGCTGCCCCGATGCGCCCCGCGGCGAGCTGCGGTGAACTGAGCGCCATGACCATCGCGACCAGCCCACAGGCCCGGCCGGCCGGCTCCACGCGGGGGCGGCGCATGGCCGTCACCGGCCTGATCCTCTTCCTGCCCCTGTTCGGGCTCCTGATCCTGTTTATGGCCGGCGCCCAGATGAATCACGATTACTGCTACGACCAGGGGTGTACCAAGCCGCTGATGACGGCCATCGCCTGGTCCTGGTGGCTGATGGGGAGCGCCGGCGGAATCGGCCTGATCGCCGCCCTCCTGCCCAACCGCTACGAGAACGCCCGGTTCACGCTGGCCTGCGTTCAGATCGTTCTCATGGCCACGCCCTTCGCCCTCGTGACCGTCACCTGACCAAGGGGGCGTCGAACGGGTAGGGCCCAGCCTTGGGGATCAGTGATCCAACGGCTCCCCACGCAGCGCACCCCACGTCTTCGCACTCACAATGCCGTCGGCCCTCAGCCCATAGCCCCTCTGGAGTCGCTTCACCGCCGACTCCGTGCCCGCCCCGAAGTAGCCGTCCACACCCTTCGGGCCCACCGAGTAGCCGTGATGATGGATCAGCAGCGCCTGGATCTCCTTCACCCTGGCCCCCGCATCACCGCGATCGGTGTACGCCGACCCCGAGTAGTAGCCGCAGTACGTACCGTCAACCGACGACTTGCACACCCCCGGCTTGGCCCCAGCGGCGAAAGCCTCACTCGCCAGACCAACCGGCACCACAGCCCCAGCAAGCACGGCAGCCGCAGCCACCGATAACCCCGCACGCTTCATCAAGCCAGCACTCCTTCCAACCCGGCGGGCCCGGCCCGCCACTTGGGATACTTGGCAACGAAGCTATCCCCGCACCGGCCGCAGAGGCGATATACCGAAGGGGCGCACAAGAGCACACGCCGCATCACCCGGCGCACAACGCACCACCGGTACCACCGGCCCTTGGCGGCGGCGGTACCGCGGCACCACACGTTCCGGAGCGGCAAGCAGGTCAACCTGTCGTCGCGCCGTTTGCCGCCATGCCTGGTCTCCTGGCGCGCCCGGGGTCGGTCTGTGGTGTTGCCAGGCCCGGCATCAGTCAGCGTGCTCGGCCCGTGCTGCGTCCACCCGCTCCATCTGGTCAGCCCGAGTCCACGCCGTCGACTCGAGGCACACGGTGAACTAGCCGGACTCCGCCTCGTACGCCACGGCGGAGGCGACGTGCCCGGCAAGTTCGGCGCGATAGCCGCCCACCCTTCGTGCCGCGAACCGCCGGTGGTCAGGAGGTTTCCGGTCCGCTCCATGACCGGCCCTGCGAACACCTCGACAGGGTCTGCCGGCTTGCGATCGCCAGCAAGACCACCATCTCCCTGCTCCTCACACACCAGGGATGGGGGCTGCTGGCCAACGAACGGGAGGTCGCATCCTACCGCCAGCGGCGCAGATCCGTGGCCAGTTGCTTGTACCACTCGGTGCGGGGCCCGCCGCGGCCCACGGGCTTGTCCCCGAGGGCCACCACCTGGTCGCTGATGTCGTAGGTGAGCCGGTACAGCAGCACCTGCGTCGCGGTCTCTAGCCACTGCTGTGTCCTGGCGGCCGGCGGCGCCGACCCGAGGACGGTCACGAACCAGGTGGGCAGCAGCTTCCTTTGGCTGATGGCGTCGGCCAGTCGGCTGCGCAGCGCCAGGATCAGTTTCTGCTCCGCCTTCTTCCCGGCCTCGATCACACCGTGCTTCTCCGCGCGGGCTTGGGCGTCGGCCGCCAGGGCCGTGTCCGCCGCCTTCAGCAGGTCCGCCTGATGGTCCAGCGTCTGGCGCAGGTGCTGCTCGGTCGCCAGCGCTTGTGCGAGCTCGGCTGCCGCCTTCTCCCGGTCGCCGGGTGCTGTGGTCCGCGTCAGCTTCCCCACCGTGCTGATCACCGCCGTCCGGTGTTGGCGATGGTGTTCGACGGTGCTCTCGAACCGTTGTATCCGCTGCTGGTGTGCTGACCGCTCGTGCGGGGTGAGCAGGACGCTGCTCGCCTCCCGTCCGCGGGCTACGGCCCGGGCCAGCCGCCGCTGCTCCTGGGTGACGGTGTCCAGGTCGGCGAGCTGGGCCCCGCCGGAGGCCAGCAGTTGGCCTTCCAGGAGCCGTACCTGGCCGATCAGCCGCTGCAGGGCCCGGTTGGTGTCGGTGATGTGGTCGCGCAGGTCGGTGTCGAGCTCGTCGAGCTTGCCCTCGGTGCCGGCGATGTCGTCGCGGATGTTGCGCAGCTCGTAGCCGAGGTCTTCGGTGTACCCGAATTTGCCGGACAGGGACCGCAGGTCGCTCTCCAGCGCGTCGATCCTGCTGTCCAGGTCGCGGATCTGGTGGTCGTATTCGCCGGTCACCTGGATCCGCCCTTCGGCTCGCTTCCGTCGCACGCCACGCCGACCACGAGCCAGCCGATCACGATGCCGATGATGAACCACGCGGAGAGCACGCCCAGGCTCACCAGGGCCACCAGCAGGCCCAGCACATGCAGGCCGGCCGCCGTCCGGCGCTGCTGAACGTGCCGGGCCGGGGTGACCTTGACCGACCAGCCGGCGAGCGTGGCCAGCAGGTGCGGCACGAGCAGCACCAGCCACCACGCGCTGATGCCCAAGACGAAGACGGTAAGGATCAGGGCGGCGGCCACCGCGCTCTGGCCACGCCACGACCACCGCACGAAGCGCTCGTTGCGCTCGCGCTGCGGCTCGGCGAGCCGTGCCGGCAACTGCCGCTCGAAGTCGATCAGCCGCTGGGCGTCGGACACCAGCTGTCCGTACTCCGCGTCGAACGCCGCATCGTCCTGGTCGAGCCCGCTCACTAGCGCGTAGCGCTCGCCCAGCACCTTGCGCAGCCGCTGATGCTCCTGACCGAGCTCGCGTTCCGTGCTGCCCACCGTCCCCACCCCTTGCGGTACCCCGCTTCTCCGCTCCGACCAGCGAGTCGGAAGTCCAAAAGCGGACCGAAGGTACCGGCCACCACGATGGCGTCGCTTGACCTTGGCGAACAGTGTCCGAATCCGGCCGGACACTGTCTCCCACGGCCCAGGCCGCGCACTCGGACAACCGAGGACCAACGCCCCGCGGCCGCGGCTCGGCTGCTAGCTGTCGAGTGGATCACCTCCCGATGACCAACGGTGCCACCCCGCGCACGCTGATCTGCCGAGGCACATGCGGCGTCGGGCCACCCGCGCCAGGTCGGCACCCGACACCTCGCTCAGGCCTGCCTCCGATGGCGAGGCCGAATACCAGGTGCCGGGCGTCAGGCGCAGGCATCAAGCCGGTTCAAAGTTCAGGCCAAAGCCCGGGCAACACCTGCGTCCAGATATGGGCCTGATGATGCGGGAGCGGTAGCTTCGCCGACGTCCATCACTCCACGGGGGGAACCATGGTTCGTCGACATGTTCCGGCAGCCGCGCTCGCGCTCGCCGTCGTTACTCTGTCCGGGTGCGCCAGCAGCCCGGCGTCCAACACCGCGAAATCCGCGAACACCCAGAACCTGCAGCGGGCGCAGCCTGTCGGCCAGGCCGCGGGTGGCACGTCCCTGCCGACGGGGCCGGGGCCGCAGGCCCGGTACACCGTGCAGAAGCAACCCGCCGCGGGCACGTGTCACTTCCGGTACACCCCGAGCAAGGAGCCGCTGCCGGATCCGGCGTGCACACCGGGCGCCTTGAACCCCGATGTGCGGCCGGAGACCCTGAAGCAGACGATCTGCCGGCCCTCCGGCTACACCAAGGGGATCCGGCCCCCGGTGGCGGTCACCGGCCCGGAGAAGACCGCGAACGCGGCCTCGTACGGATACAGGGGCGACCTGCACGACGCCGAGTACGACCACCTCGTCAGCCTCGAGCTCGGAGGCGACCCCAACGACCCGCGCAACCTCTGGGTCGAGCCCCCTTCCCCCGGGCACAAGCCCGGCGGCGGCCCAAACAACCCCAAGGACCAGGTCGAGACACAGCTCCACGCCGCGATCTGCTCCGGCCAGGTACAGCTGCGCGACGCCCAGCAGGCCATCGCCACGGACTGGACCACAGCCCTCAGTCACCTGCGCATCAAGTAGAGAACGAGACCGCGGCCGCTGCGGTGCAGGGGACACGCGGCCGCGCCTCAGCCCGTAGCAGATCTCCTTCACCGGGCTGCCTCCGTCACGGCGGGGCTGACTGCGTCACCCGGCGCTGGGCTGGTTGCCCTGACCGAAGCCCGGGGCGTCGGCGGGAGACAGGTCGGCACGCAGGCGGACCCACCGCACCGGGTGCCGCCACGTCCCGCGGTCGACCGCAGCGTCGGCGACCAGCTCGGGCGCGGCCAGGGCGACGGTCAGCGGCTCCCGACTGCCCCACGACGCGGTGAACGCCGACCTGTCCACGGGTGTCCGGGCAGTGCTGGCTCGAGGGTCTCGGCGAGGGTGCGCGCCTGCGGGGTGCTCAGCCTGGTCGTACGGCCGACGTACCGCAGCCGGCCGTCAGCATCGAGGCGGCCGAGGAGAATGGTCTGCGGGTGGGAGAGGGACGGCTACGCCGCCCACGATCGCCTCGGTCGTCGACCACGCCCGCAGTTTCCGCCATCCCCACCCGGGCCACCGACCCGCCTCCATCGCTGCGCCGGCTACTGGACGCCGTAGCACCCCCGCCCTGACCGGGCGCCTTCAAAGCCGTCCCGGGCGAGTAGACGAGCGAAATTCCACATGTCCGAGGGACGACACGACCGGCGGCCCTTCGAGCGGCCCTTCACGTGAGCCCCCGTTTCAGCCGTAGTGAATGCGGACGCAGATGACCTCCCCGCCAGGCTCCTGGGCGAGAGCGGCGGCGGCCGCGTTGTCAGCGAGCGAGGTGGCGGTCGCACTGTCGAGCGGCTGATCTGCAGGCACAGGGACCGAGCTGATCGCCTCGCCGCGGTAGGTCACCTGCTCGCCGGTTGCCGTGCGGAGGATCACTTGGGTCTCGTAACGCTGCACGTCGACCTCCCGGTCGTAGCCCGGTCTCCAGCATGGCAGCGAACCCGAGGGTGGCGACACAGACGTCGAGGCGGCTTTGGGGTTCCTCTGGGCCAGACCTCTGGGCCGGCATTCCCGCAGCGTCACAAGGCGATCGGCCGGTAGGCCAGGGCCTGGTCGACTACCTCGACGGCCGACGGCTCCCCGTCCGACGGCCAGAAGATCAAGTCGCTGACGTAGCCGGACGGACACCCCAGGACCTTGTCGAGCATGTCCAGCCAGCTGACTGCTTCTTCCTCCGCGGCGTAGTCCGCGTTCATGATCCGCTGCACCAGCTTCACAGCCTCCGCCCGGCCGAACCGCGCCGCCTCCACCACAACGCCCCCTGACATGCCTGCCCCACCCGGCGCTCGCCGACGGCATCGCGAGGCTACCGCTCGCAGGGGGGCAGGAGTCTTGTCCGGGGCCGTGAGTACGGCAGACGGCTCGGCATGAGTACGGGGGCGGATACGGCTGCCCGGCAATTGAGGTGGGGTGGTCACCATGGACGCCACCCCTTCCAGCTGCGACACCGTGAAGTGCTGGCAGCACGACGACGCACAGCCGGCATACGTCCCGCTCGGCCGCAAGCTCGCCGTCCTCGGGTTGATCCTCTTCCTGCCCGCCCTCGTCCTGCTGGGCCTGGCCGACGTCACCAAGCAGGTTTCCCACGACCGCTGCGCGTACCAGGGGTGCACGGAGCCGCTGATGAAGGCCATCCACCTGGCCTGGCGCGTGATGTGGCTCGCCGGCGCCACGGGCGTGGTCGCTGCACTCCTGCCCCGGCGCGTCGCCGTGCTCCGCTTCGGCCTTGCCTGCCTGCACATCGCACTGCTGATCGCCCCGGTCTTCATCCTCTCCGGAGTGTGACCGGAGTGAAGTAGCCAGCGGCGCGACGGACCGCCGCCGTCACCGTCACTGTTCCCAGGTGGCCTGCGCGTCGCGCCGCGTCACCCACTTCACGGTCTTCGGCGCCCCCGTCCCCGCGTCCGCGACGTAGACGGCACAGCCCTCGACGCTCTGGCCCGGCCCGGTCTTCTCGAAGCCGTCGGCACCCTCGCACTTGTCGAAGGCCCTGTAGCGCAGCGGATCGCGCCAGTCGCCGGTGGGATCGAAGCTCCCCATGATCCTGATCGCCCGCGGGAAGCGTGATCTTCCGCCTCCCCCAGGCAAAGGCACCCCCGCGGTCGGCCCCGCCTGCGGGCAGCCCCCTCCGGGCGGGGCCGCGTCGCACCTCCCGGCTCCCCACGGGAGGCCCGACGCGCGCCTGGGACCTCGCGGAACACACGCAGGGGCGCCCACCACATCGTCGGTGACCGACCCTACGCAGGCGCCCGCCGGCGACTCCAGATCTTGGTCGCCGCCAGCCCCTACTGGTCAGGGTGCACGGCCTGGACGCCGGTCCCTTCGTACAACTCGGGCGTCAGCGTGAGCAGGAAGCGGCCGACAGGGAAGTCGGCCGAGGGGCGGGCGGCGTGGATGGCGTGGACGGCAGCCCAGGAGTGCCCGGCGTGCAGCAGCTCGCTGGCGACGAGCGCGGCCTCCGTGTCGAAGGGCTCGATCGTGATGAACCGCAGCCCGTTGATGTAGGAGAGGAGGCCGCGCCGCTCGGTGTCACCGGTGGTGAGGGAGAGCACCGGGGCGTAGAGGGTGCCCAGGCCGCCGGAGGCTTGGACGTAGAACGCGGCGACGGCCTCGTTGTGCGGATTTTTGGGGTCGTGGAGTGCGGTGGCGGTGGTGTGGTCCAGGACGACGGCGATCGGCCCCACTATGCGGCCGCCGGGTCCTGGCCGGCGCCGAGGCGCTCCAGCAGGCTGCGGGCCTTCGCCTCGGCCTGCTCGCTGGGCGCCGTACCCAGCACGGAGGCGAGCTCGGCGCGGGCCTGCTCGGCGCGCTCCGCGTACTCGGCCCTGGTCGGCCGGCCTTCGGCGAGCTCTTCGACGAGCTGCCGGATCGTGGTGTTGTGCTCGGCCGCCAGCGCGGCCAGCCGGTCACGCGTAGCCGCGCTGACCTTGATGCTCGTTTCGTCCGCCATACCTCGACTCTACTGCGAGTAGAGGGCCCGTGTGCGGGTTCTGGCGCAAGCCCTCAAGGCCCATGCACGCCCCGATCGCCGCCGCCCGGAGTTGTCATGAGGCACCACGGTAGACGGGTCCGGTGCGTACCGGCGGAGGTTCGGTCCTACTGGCCGGACGCTCCCATCTGGTGGGCAGCCCAGCGCTGACGGGAAAGGCAGCGGCCCGACGTTCAAGTGCCTCCTGCGCCGCCAGCCTGCCGGATCTGTGTCGGCCGCCGGTGCACGTCGCTCGCGTCAGACGGGCAGCGGGCTACTTCCTACACCTGATCACTCCGCTGTCCCGGGTGCGGCGGTAACGGGGGAGCGCGTACGCACGACCGTGTCGTGGGTGTGGTCCGATGGGTAGGAGAGCCGGATGACCTTGGACTTCGCGCGGTACGAGGCGCTGGTGATGGATTGGGACGGGACCATGGTCGATTTCCCTGTCAAGTCAATCTGTTCAGCTCTGGAGTGGCCGCCTGGGACCGTTGAGGCTCGAAGAATCACACTGGGCTGGGTGGGCGCCGCCACCATCGAGGCTTGATCACAGCTCGCAGCTTCCTGGCGTCTGCGTAGCAACGCCTTTCCTTCAAGCCAGCGATCACCTCCAGTAGCCAGCCCTCGTCGTGAGAAAGACTGATGAAGTAGAGCAATACGTGGGCGTCGTCCCGCAGCCCTGCCGCTCTGAGACGGCTGAGGAACTCCGATACTCTCGGCGCCGAGCGTGCTCGAAGGACGGCGGAGAGAATTTCCCCAATGAACGGCGATCCCCCGTCGGAGTGAAGTGTCTCGATCAGGCTCACAACGTCTGGGACGGGGCGATGCTGGACGCCGAGGTGGATCAATCCCACCGCCTCGTCGGGATGGTGGTGCTCGGCTTCCTTCACCAGAGCCGCCATGCGCGCGACCGAGGTGTCCTTCAGGACGAGACGGAGGAGGCGCCTGCTGATGTCGGGTTCTGCGCGCTCGCTCAGCGTGACGATGTCCTGTGCGGAGCGCGATGAAGCCGCTGTAAGCAGTTGATCTAGTTCCACTGTCTGGCCAGCAGTTCGAAGCATCCTGGCCACGGTTGCTGCTTTCCTCGGCGGCAGCTCTCTGCCGAGGGCTTCAGGTCCAACCGTCCGCAGCAGGTCCTCGAGTCGGGTCGTCTCCGAGGGCTCCGCAGGCGTGGCGGCCGAAGCGGCAGCGCCTTCCGCAGGGCCTTGGCGGGCCGCCAGGATCTCTTGGGCCACTGTGCCGCGGTAGTCGTGACTTTGCGGATCGGCGAGGGCTTGCTTCATCGCGAGCCATTCGCTGCGCCATCTGTCCTCCTCGCAGAACTCGCTCGGCAGCGGGTTCCCTGCAGCGGCTGCGTAGTCACGGAATGCCCTGACTAGTGCCAGGACCTGCTCGGCCTTTGGCGCGGTCGTTCCCTTCAGCTTGTCGTTGATGGTGGACCTGGGCATCGCCCAGCGTTGCCCTTGCTGTCTGGTCAGACGCACCAGCTGATCGAGCGATGGCTCGCCGGCAAGTGCTCTCAGCTCGCTGAGTGCCGATGCCACGATCTGGATCGGACCCTTCGGGTGGTCTGCCGTTCGCATGCGGTGCCCCTTGCGTCGGCCGCAGCCTCTGATGGATCAAGCCTAGGAGCGGCGACGTCCGGGTTCATCCGGAATGCTGGCCGAACGGCCGTTCGGACTGGTGGTCTGAAAGAGACCACCCGCTGTTGGGGTGACTGACCCTGAGGGGACCAGCCGTGATCCGCACCTTCCTCCCGTTCGCTGCCACCGCTGGGCTCACCACTAGCGCGGTGGTGTCTCACAACGCCCTTGCCGTGACGCTGGCCGTTGGTCTGCTCGGCGGCGGCGTCGTGCTCGGCGTCGTCGTCTTGCTGCTCCTGACAGTGGCCTCCGTCTGGTCCAGCCAGCCGGAGCGTCGCAAGAACGCGTTCAAGGTTCTCGACTGTTTCCTCTCGTTCGCCCGCGAGGTCATCCGTCCCCAGCCGCCCCGGGCTGCTGGGCAAACCAGACGGGGCCGGAGGGTCACTCCCGACGATCAACAACGCGGCGGATGAGCATCAACGGGCCCGGGCCCCAGTGATCGCCGGGGCCCGGGCATGCGTTAGGGCGTGGACGGCCGAGGACGTGGTGATTCCAGCCGACGGCCTGCGGACCCGCGAGATCGAGGATGCTGTCCCTAGGCCAGCAGGACCCGTCTGGCCATGTCGACCTCAGCTGATGGTAGGCGGGCGGAACGCGATGACGTTGTCGTGGATCGGGACGGGTTCTGGGGACACGCTCCTTCCCTGGGTGAGAACAGCGCTGGCGAGGGTCAGGTGGGTCACCAGCTGGCGGAGCTCTTCGATCTCGGTCTTTTGGTTCGAGATGGTCTTCTTGAGCTTGGCAACGGTCGCCCGGAGCTGCTTCTCAGACTCCGGGACCTGCTGGGTTTCGTTGCGGACCCGCTCGTAAAACTCGTTCTTCAGGTCTGCGTGCCGCTTCATGAGGGCCATGCGGTGGACGCCGGCCTCGGCGGCGAGGGCAACGACGGTGAGACTGCCGTTCGAGGCGGTGGCCTGTCCAGCCAGAAGCCGGTCCATGGCCTCGCGGATGCTTGTGCGCTCGTCGTGGTGCTGTTCGGTCATGTGAGGGCCTCGGCGGGTTGGGCGGTGGCATCGTGGTTGTCGGCGATGGCGCGGAGCTTGTCAGCGTTGACTCGCAGGCGTCTGGCGAGTCTTTCGGGGGTGTGGGCGGCCTTGCGGCTGATGCTGTCGGCCCGCTCGCGGAGAAGGCGGGCGTGGGTGTCGGTGCGGACGGCGTTGCCGCAGCCGGCCTTGCAGGCGTACTGGTTGGGGGCTGTCGCGTCCGGCGCCGGGTCGCAAAGCGCGTTGTCGCGCTTGAACGCGCAGATCAGGAGGGCGTCGGGGTTGTCGAAGAGGACGGTGCCGTCGCGGGTGAGGTAGGCGGCGGCCTTCTTCGCGAAGGTCTTGGGGACGATGCGGCCCTTGAACCGCGGGGCCTGGGCGGCGGCGGTGACGGCCCGGCAGGCGGCCGGGCCGGAGATCTTTTCTCCGAAGCGGCCATGCGGTCGCGCAGGTTGGCCGCGGTGTCGGCGGCGGCGAGGGCGGTTTCGACATCGAGGACACTGTGGATGCCGCCGCGGCTGCGGGTGCCATAGCCGCTGGAGGTGCGGGCGTCCAGGACGGTGCGCATGTGCCCGTACTGAATGGCGAGCGCGACCAGCCCGCCGGGACGGCGCGCGATGTGCCAGGCCAATGTCCTTCTGAACCGGCCCATCCCGATCCCGCCGTGCGGGTCCTTGGGGATGACCTGCTCGAGGAGCTCGTGGGCCCGGGCCTCGCCGTTGGCCCAGGCGACGAAGTCCTCGATCCGCAGAAGCAGGGCGTGCTTCTTCAGCGTGCCGTAGTGGCCGCGCTGGAAGGTGAAGTCGTGGTGGGCGGAACTCAGGAGGAGCTCGCCATCGGGGACGATGCGTTCCAGGACGCGGATGGCGCGGACGACGGGCGTGATGGCGACCCAGGGAACCTCCCGCTCCTCGCCTGCGGAGACGTGGTTGCCGTCGTCGTCGGTAACGTCTTTGAAGTGGCGGCTGCGGATCAGGTGCCGCCCGGGAGTGCCGTCAGCGGCGGGCTCTGGATCGGGACAGCAACCGGACCGCAGTCCCCGGACCTCCTGCGGACGCATGCCCGTCAAGTAGAGACAGATGATCATGGCGGCCGTTCCCAGGTGCCGCATCAGCTCGGCGGCCTCGTTGAAGTCCACGTACTCGCGCCAGGGCCTCCCGTGGACCTGCCCGGTGACCGGCACGGTCATCGGACACGGGCCCGGCCGCTGTGAGGCCAGTGCCGTGAGTCCGTGCTGGTAGTTGAGCCGGTCGACCTGACCGAGGCTGGCGCCGGTGACGGCGGCAAGGAACGTGCGGGCCAGCAGGTGCGTGCCCTTGTGCTCGGCGGCCGGCAACGGCGCCCCACTGCGAACGAGCGGCAGCAGTCGGCAGCAGCCCTCACCTGATGGCCGACGACCAACTGCGCGACTGGCTGCGCAGCGACGGAGGCAGCCCACCGCAGCTCCTCGACAACGACGACGTCTGGCACACGTTCGCCCCGGTATTCCGCAGCGACTTCAAACTCGTAGACACCTGGGCCCCTCCCCGCAGGCCCGAGCCGCTGCCCGTTCCGCTGTCGGTATTCGCGGGCCGCCACGACAAGCTGATCGGCGAGGACCAGCTCCTTGCCTGGCGAGCGCTCACGACGAGTTTCCGCGGACTCGAGGGGTACGACGGCGACCACTTCTACCTGATGGATCACCAGCAGCCGCTCGTCGCCGCCATCACGGCCGCGATGCGCTCCGCAGCTTCTTGAGCCCGCTGGCACCGCCACGGCACCTGCCAGACGATCAACGCCAACGGGGTGCCGGCGGGGGTGCGGGGCGAGCCCTCAGGTCAAGCGTCGGGGTCGACTTCGGGGTGGGTGAACCGCACTGGCCTGCCCAGCGACCGGGCGTAGGCGATCTCGGACCGGGTGCTGTATCCGATGTAGTCACCGACCACGAGCACCTCATCAGCGAGCAGGATCTTCGACCGGTGCAGCTCGTCGAGTCGAATCTTCAGCGCCTCGGCCTCGACAGGATCGGACCAGAGCTCGTGCGGAGATTTCAGGTCGCAGCCCGGCTTGACGACGATCCTCCCGGCCTTGGTCTCCCGCAGATCGGCCTCGGCCATCTCGGCCATGAAGCGAGTGGAGCCGCAGATGGCGACGATACGCGGGAAGTTCAGCTGCCGCTTCGCCTCGGCGAGCTTCTCCTCGGGGGTGATCACTTGCGGGGACGACACTGGTTCCTCCTGGTGGTGCGGCCCGAGGGGTGCATGCGGAGACGAGAACGAAGCCATCCAAGATCACCTTTTGGTGAACGACGTGGGCGACCGCGCGCCCGCACTCTATGCGACGAGCACCCCTACCAGGTGCCGCGCCGCCCGCCGGCCAGCCCTACGCCCCGCCTATGCGATGCCGAACCGGTCACCCTCGCCACGAGAAGCTGGTGTCGGTTACCGCGCTCAACGCCTCGATCAGCCGATTCACGCGGCAGGCCGCCGCGGTGTCGGCTCGGTCGGCCGGTCCCCCACCGGCAGCTGGTGGTGGTGCCGGGTCAGGCTCGGGCACTGCCACAACCCGGACGAGGGTGGGGCAATCAGATGACCGCGTTGACAGAGCGGTGTCCGCCGACGACTTTGCGGCCCCGCTGCACCTGGCGCGGCCCGCCTCAGCTGGCGGCCGCGGTTCATGTCCGCGTCCTGATCGAGCCGACCACCTACCGCCCGCTCGGCACCTGAGCACTTCGCTGCGCTTCGACGAGGAGACCATGTCCACCGCATCTCACCAGCCCGCCACCGAGCCTGTCGCCGCGCCTTCCACACCCGGCCGCACCGCGGAGGGGGAGCAGATCAAGGCGATCGTCAACACGCTGGTGCTCGCGTACGGACTGCACCCGACAGACATCACGCGCATCCCGGAGGGCACCGCGACGGACAACTACGCCGTCGTGGACCAGGAGGGCCGTCGGCACTTCGCCAAGGTCTACCGCACTCGCGATCGCCTGGATCTGGAGTTGGCGTCGGTCGAGCTGTCCGAGTACGCCGCCGACGGGGGCGTCGCCACCGCGCGGGCGACCCGCACGCGCGAGCACGAACTCATCGCGACCCACGGCCGCCTGCCGATGTCCTTATGGTCGTACGTGCCGCACACCGAGACTGCCGAGGGCACCCTGACCGGTGCACGATGGGCAGCGGTCGGCGCAGCGATGGGCCGTCTCCACAGTCGACTCGCCACTCACCCCGCCGCCGCACCCACCCTAGAATCTGGTGCCGCGGCGTGCGACGTGGCCGCCGCGCGGGACCGCTTCGAGCGCCTGATTCAGGTGTACCAGTGCAGTCCCAGGCTGGGGGAATTCGAGACGTGGGCGCTGCAGGCAGCACGTGAGCGACAAGCCACCTTGGGAGACGTCGAGCGCACCCTCGCTTCGCTTCCACATCTGACCGTCCAGGTCATGCACGGCGACATGGCCGGCCCCAACGTTCTGCTCCAGAACAACGAGGTAGCCGCGATCGTGGACTTCCGACCGCCCACACCCGGGTACCTCGCCTGGGAGATCGCACGTCTTGGCTGCGACCCCAAGAGCGTGCTGGACAACAGTGCGGAGAGCTGGCTCACCGGATACACCGATCTCACCCTGGCCTACCGAGACGCCAACCCGAAGGCGTCCGCGGACGACCTCGTGTCCTCGCTTCGTGTCGGCTGTGCAGCCATGCTCTGCTCGGCCTTTCCGCTGTCGGTACCAGTGGAACGACCGCACATCGTCGACGCCGCACTGGAGGCCTACGGGCGGGCGCGGCACGAGGCAGCTCTGATGCTGCTGGACCGGCTACCTGTCTTGGAGGAGGCCCTGCATGACGCTCTTCGCTGAGTTCATGACCCTCATGGCTGGCGTAACTCATGCAAACCGCAGGTCCGGACAGCAAACTCGCTTGCTGTAGCAGCAGGGCACTCAGGGCTGGCCTCGGCGTGATGAGCCCGCATGCCACGGCAGCCGCGCTCGCCCCCAGGGGCGTGCAGCCGCTGGGCCTCGCGCCCGTCGCACGGCTCCGCCTTCTACCAGGGCGCGGAGGCTTGGTCGAGGGTGAGGGTCGGCTCGCCCCGAGCCAGCCAGCACCCCTCGTAGTGCAGGGTGCGCCGCTTGGGCTGGTCGGCGGGGGTGCGCACGCGCTACAGGAACCACTTGCCGGTCAGCTCGGCGGCGAGCCGGTCGCGCACCGGCGGCCCGGCCCGGCGCGTCGGCACCGCCGAGTAGTCCGTCCCCTCGATCGGGGTGACCCGCGCGGCGGGGGCCCGGAAGGCCACCGAAGAAGGGGCGGCCGCGATCGTCTGGTCGGGCAGCTGGGCCTGCGCCCACAGGGTCAGGCGCAGCTCGCACCACCAGTCTCCCGATGGCTGCCGGATGCGGCCGAGGAACTCGGCCCGCACCTGCTGCCCGTCCACCAGCTCCACGATGACCAGCGGCCCCGGCTCCGCCCGCTCACCATCGCCGTGCACGACTACGCCGCCCCAGCGCCCACGGCCGGCTTCTTGTGTGCGCGCTTGAGCGCCATCCGCGCCGCCACCCGCTGCTCGGCGGCCGGGGGCTGCTCCACCACGGGTGCGTGCCCACCACGACCGGCAACTCACGCAGCCGCTGCAGCAGCTCCTCGCGGCGCTGCGCCTGCTCGGCGGCCGGGGACTGCTCCCCTAGGACTTCACCATGAACAACAACTTCCCCGACAACCTCCGGCTGGGCCTCGGCTGGACCGACATCGACCACCGGGCCTGCCTCACCATCCACGACTGACGGTGAGCGACGCGAGCGAGAGCGCCCGAAACGGACGCTCTCGCTCCCCTACGCGCCCCGGGTCGCCTTCACGCTGGTTATCTAGATACGGGGAGGTCACCGTGTGGCGGGCGCTCTAGTCGCTGTGTGAGCTGGGCACGCTGAAGCAGGCCGAGCCTCGCGAGGGCGACGAAGCTGCCCGGGACGAGCCCCCCCCCGGTCCAGCCCGACGTCGACGGGTGGCTCGCACGTGCCCTGGCCACTACGCTGACCCGACCGCCTGCCAAGCCTCCTGCCGCAAAAAAAAAACGTCCTGCCCGCGCCGCAGTGCTCTCCGCGTTCGCCCGCCTTGTCTCGGGCACCGGCGTCGACGAGCTGGCGTTTGCGGCCCGGCTCGCCATGCGGCGCAACACTTGTAGCAGGTTGAGTCGCTTCGGTCGCTTGAGTAGCTGCCGGAGGCAGCATCATCAGCGACTGAGAATCCAGAGTCTGACGCGGCTCAGTCGCTCCGGGAAACTGCAGGTCAGAGCCCTGATGAAGACGCAGCAGCGACTGAAGCGACCGAGAGTTCTGTATATGAAGACATTTCCGTGCGCGCGTGTGCGTCATATATGGGGACCTTGGGTCGCTTCAGTCGCTACGCGGATGTGGGTATGCCTATGACCTGCACGTTCTTGGCCGGCATTGGGTAGCGACTGAGCGGTGCCGAGTCGCTCGGGGTGTACTTCAGTCGCTGAGGAGGGGCCTTTGCGCCGGTCTCATCATCGACACGGACACCGCTTCTGCCACCCAGGTCCGCCCCGCCTCAGGACTACTTCGCTAATCTGTGTCCGTCATTGAGTCGCTTCAGTCGCTGGTTAGGGAGCGTGGACATCACCGTGGCACCGCCGGCCAGGGCCAGCGAGCACTCGCCCGAGCGCAGCGCCTGGACGGCGAGGTGCAGGGCGACGAGCGAGGACGAGCAGGCGGTGTCGACCGTGACCGCGGGCCCCTCGAACCCGAAGGTGTAGGAGACCCGGCCGGAGACGACGCTGCCGCCGCTGGTGCCGGAGGGCGAGACGTTCAGGGCGTAGTCGTGGTACATGACGCCGGAGAAGACGCCGGTGTCGCTGCCCTTGAGCGAGGAGGGGTCGATGCCGGCCCGCTCGATCGCCTCCCAGGACGTCTCCAGCAGCAGGCGCTGCTGCGGGTCCATGTAGGTGGCCTCGCGCGGCGAGATGCCGAAGAAGCCGGGGTCGAAGTCGGCGGCGTCGTGCAGGAAGCTGCCGTGGCGGGTGTAGCTCCTGCCGTCCTTGCCGGGCTCGGGGTCGTAGAGGTCGGCGAGGTTCCAGCCGCGGTCGGCGGGCAGGTCGGAGAGGGTGTCGATGCCGTCGGCGACGAGCTTCCACAGCTCCTCGGGGCTGGTGACGCCGCCCGGGTAGCGGCAGGCCATGCCGATGATCGCGACCGGCTCGTCGTCCGCCGGGGCCGCGGGGGTACGCGCGGGGGCAGCGGCGTCGGCGGCCCCGGCGGCGTCCGTGCCGGCGAGGAGGCTGTCGATGTGCTCGGCGACGGCCCGGGAGTTGGGGTGGTCGAAGACGAGGGTGGCGGGCAGGCGCAGGCCGGTGGCGCGGTTGAGCTGGTTGCGCAGCTCGGTGGCGGCCAGGGAGTCGAAACCGAGCTCCTGGAAGGCCCTGTCGGGCCCGATGGCCTCCGCCGACTCGTGCCCGAGGACGGCCGCGACCTGCGTGCGGACGATCTGCAGGATCGTCCGGCGCCGCTCGCCGTCGGTGAGCCCCGCGAGCTGCCGGTTCAGGCCGGCCGCCGGCGCGGGGGCCGCGGCGGCCGCGGCCCTGCGGGCGCGCGGCGCCAGGCCGCGCAGGAGGGCGGGGATCTCGTCGGTGCGGGTGCGCAGGGCCGCCGTGTCCACCTGGATGGGTACGACGGTGGCGCGCTCCGACCGCAGGCCCGCCGCGAACAGCGCCAGCCCGGCGTCGTGCGTGAGCACCGGGACGCCTTGCGTCGCCATGCGCTTGCGGTCGATGTCGCCGAGGTACTGGCCGAGACCGGCGCCCACGTCCCACAGGCCGAAGGCCATGGACGTGGCCGGCAGCCCGTGGGCGTGACGGTGCTGGGCGAGGGCGTCGAGGAAGACGTTGGCAGCGGCGTAGTTGCCCTGACCGGCCGTCAGCACCAGGCCACCGGCGGACGAGAACAGTACGAACGCCGCCAGGTCCATGTCCTTGGTCAGCTCGTGCAGCCACCAGGCCGCATCCGCCTTCGGAGCCAGAACGGCGTCCATGCGCTCGGGGGTCAGGGCCTGCACCAGACCGTTGTCACCGATACCGGCGGCGTGGACGACGCCGGTCAGGGGGCGTTCGGCGGTGATGCCGTCGACCAGAGCAGTCAGCGCGGCACGGTCGGAGACGTCACACGCCTCGACCCGCACACTCCGCGCACCCAGCCCCGACAGCTCCTCACGCAACTCCACCGCACCCGGCGCCTCCAGGCCACGCCGGCCCGCCAGCACCAGATGCCGGACACCACGCTCGGCCACCAGGTAGCGAGCGACGACGGCACCCAGACCACCCGTACCACCGGTGATCAGCACCGCCCCATCGGCATCGAATGACACCCCCTCACCGGACTCCGGAGCCAGCCGCACCAACCGCGGCACCCGCACCTCACCCGCACGCAGCGCCAGCTCGCTCTCACCCGACACCAGCGCCGCGTTCACGGCATCGTCCAGCTCCGCGGAGTCGTCGACGTCGATGTCGATGTCCACGTCGACCAGCACGAACCGTCCGGGGTTCTCCGCCTGGGCAGCCCGCACCAGACCCCACACCGGAGCCTGAACCACGTCGACAACCTCGTCATCCGTCGTCGCGACCGCACCACGTGTCACCACGACCAAGCGCTCACCCTCACCACGCTCCACCGCCAGCCACTCCCGCACGGTGTCCAGGACCCGGTGCGTGAGGGTGCGTACGGCCTCCGGTACGTCACCGGGCGGCGTCGTACCGCAGTCGAGGACCGCCGTTTCGCCGGCAACGGGCTCGGGCGCGCCGGTGGCCGGGGAGTGCCATGCGATGCCGTACAGCGTCTCCGCCGTTCGCGCGGCGGCCGCGCCCAGCTGGTCGTCGGAGACCGGGCGGCCCGCCACCGAGCCCACCGACAGCACCGGCGCGCCGGCCGGGTCGGTGATCTGCAGGGCCAGGGCGCCGTCCGTCAGACGGGACAGGCGTACGCGGACCGCCGCGGCGCCCTCGGCGTGCAGGGACACCTGGCTCCAGGCGAAGGGGATCATCGTGCCGTCGGCGTCGCCGGCGAGGATGGCGGCGTGCATCGCGGCGTCGAGCAGGGCCGGGTGCAGACCGAAGCGACCGGCCTCCTCCGCCGCGCCTTCCGGCAGGGCGACCTCGGCGAAGAGCTCGTCGCCGCGTTGCCAGGCGGCGCGCAGGCCGCGGAAGAGCGGTCCGTAGCCGTAGCCGTGCTCGGCAAAGGTGTCGTACGCGCCCTCGACGGTGAGTTCCGTGGCGTCCGCGGGCGGCCAGACGGTGGTGTCGGGCTGCGGGGCGGGGACGGCGGCGGGGGCGAGGACGCCCTCGGCGTGCTGGGTCCAGGGGGCGTCGGCGGGGTCCTCGGGGCGGGAGTGGATGCCGAGCGTCCGTCGTCCGGTGGCGTCGGGGGCGCCGACGCGTACCTGGAGGAGGACGCCGCCGCCCGTCGCGGGCAGCAGGAGCGGGGCGGTGAGGGTCAGTTCCTCGA
The DNA here is from genome assembly GCF_039532865.1 of Streptomyces luteosporeus. Taxonomy (NCBI): domain Bacteria; kingdom Bacillati; phylum Actinomycetota; class Actinomycetes; order Kitasatosporales; family Streptomycetaceae; genus Streptomyces; species Streptomyces luteosporeus. Next base: position 218,908 of record NZ_BAAASL010000011.1, on the reverse strand, counting down.
CGAGGCCGCAACCGACCTCGTCACCGGCTCGCACGGCCAGCTCCAGCAGTCCCGTGCCGGGCACCAGCACGGACCCGCGGACGACGTGGTCGGCGAGCCAGGGGTGGGACGTGACGGACAGCCGGCCCGTGAGCAGGTGGCCTTCGCCGTCGGCGAGTTCGACGGCCGCGCCGAGCATGGGGTGCCGGGCGGCGCCCAGGCCGGCGTGGCGCACCTCGCCGGCGCGGGTGGTCTGCGAGGGCGCGGGCCAGTAGCGGCGCCGCTGGAAGGCGTACGTCGGCAGGTCGACCTGCCGGGCGCCGGTACCGGCGAACACGGCGTTCCAGTCCGGTTCGGCGCCGTGGGCGTACAGCCAGGCGAGGGCGCCGAGGAGCGTCGTCTCCTCGTCCCGGCCCTTGCGCAGGACGGGGACGAGGGCGGCGGGCTCGCCGTCGAAGGATTCGGCGGCGAGGGCGGACAGGGCGCCGTCGGGGCCGAGTTCGAGGCAGGTGGTGACGCCGGCGGCCCGCAGGGTCCGTACCCCGTCGGCGAAGCGCACGGCTTCGCGGACGTGGGTGACCCAGTACTCGGGGGAGCACAGCTGCGCCTCGGTGGCGATCGCACCGGTGACGTCGGAGACGACCGGGACGGTGGGCGCGGCGTAGGCCAGGCCCTCGGCGACCGCGCGGAAGTCGGCGAGCATCGGCTCCATCAGCGGCGAGTGGAAGGCGTGAGAGACCCGCAGGCGGGTGGCCCGGCGGCCGTCGGCCTCCAGGCGGGCGCAGACGGCCTCGACGGCCTGCTCGGTGCCCGAGACGACGACGGCGGAGGGGCCGTTGACGGCGGCGATCGCCACGTCGCCGGTCAGCAGGGGCCGTACCTCGTCCTCGGTGGCGCGCACGGCCGCCATGGCCCCGCCGGCCGGGAGGGCCTGCATCAGGCGGGCCCGGGCGGCGACCAGGCGGCAGGCGTCGGACAGGGACAGCACGCCGGCGACGTGGGCCGCCGCGATCTCGCCGACCGAGTGGCCGAGCAGCAGGTCGGGGCGCACGCCCAGGGACTCCACCAGCCGGTAGAGCGCCACTTCGAGGGCGAACAGCGCGGTCTGCGCGTAGGCCGTGCGGTCGAGGAGATCGGCGTCGTCACCCCACAGGACGTCGCGGACGGGCCGCTCCAGGTGCCCGGCCAAGTGGGTGTCGAGCCCGTCGAGGACGGCGTCCAGGGCCGCGGCGAAGACGGGGTGGCGGGCGTACAGCTCCCGGCCCGCGCCCAGGCGCTGCGAGCCCTGGCCGGAGAAGAGGAAGGCGCGCTTTCCGGGGAGCACCGTGCCCTCCGCGGCGACGGCCTCGTCGGCGGCGCCCTCGGCGAGGGCGGTCAGCGCGCGCAGGGCGGTGTCCCGGTCGGCGGCCAGGACGACGGCCCGGTGCGGGAAGCCGGTACGGCCGGTGGCCAGGGAGTACGCGACGTCCGCGAGCCGCAGGCCGGGGTGCTCCTGTAGGTGCGCGAGCAGGCGTGCGGCCTGCGCGGGCAGGGCGGCCTCGTTCCTGGCCGAGAGGACCAGGGGCAGGGGGCCGGCCGCGGGGGTCTCCTGCTGGGGCTCCGGCTGCGTCTCCGGCTGCGTCTCGGGCTGTTCGAGGATGACGTGGGCGTTGGTGCCCGAGATGCCGAACGAGGACACGCCCGCCCGGCGCGGCCGCGCCGCGTCCGGCCAGGGTGCGGGCTGCCGCAGCAGTTCTACGGCACCGGCCGTCCAGTCGACGTGGGCGGAGGGGGCGTCGACGTGCAGGGTGTGCGGAAGCACGCCGTGCTGCATCGCCATGACCATCTTGATGACGCCCGCGACACCGGCGGCGGCCTGGGTGTGGCCGATGTTGGACTTCACGGAGCCCAGCAGCAGGGGCCGGTCGGCTGGCCGGTCCTGGCCGTAGGTGGCGAGCAGGGCCTGGGCCTCGATCGGGTCGCCCAGCGTCGTGCCCGTGCCGTGGCCCTCGACGGCGTCGACATCGGCCGTGGACAGACCACCGCTGGCCAGGGCCTGGCGGATCACCCGCTGCTGGGACGGGCCGTTGGGGGCGGTGAGCCCGTTGGAGGCGCCGTCCTGGTTGACGGCCGAGCCGCGGACCACGGCCAGTACGCGGTGACCGTTGCGGCGCGCGTCGGAGAGCCGTTCGAGGACGAGCATGCCCACGCCCTCGCCCCAGCCCACGCCGTCGGCGGAGTCGGAGAACGCCTTGCACCGGCCGTCGGCGGACAGACCGCCCTGGCGGGAGAACTCGACGAACGTCATGGGGGTGGCCATCACGGTCACACCACCGGCCACCGCCAGCGAGCACTCCCCCGACCGCAGCGCCTGCGCGGCGAGGTGCAGCGCCACCAGCGACGACGAGCACGCCGTGTCGACCGTGACCGCAGGACCCTCGAAACCGAAGGTGTACGAGACACGGCCCGAGGCGACGCTGCCCGCGCTGCCGCTGCCCTGGTAGCCCTCGAACTCGCGGCCGGAGAGGAGGGAGGCGTAGTCGTGGTACATCACACCGGCGAACACGCCGGTGCGGCTGCCCTTGAGGGAGGCCGGGGCGATGCCGGCGCGTTCGATCGCCTCCCACGTCGTCTCCAGCAGCAGGCGCTGCTGGGCGTCGGTGGTGAGCGCCTCGCGGGGGCTCATGCCGAAGAAGTCGGGGTCGAAGTCGGCGGCGTCGTGCAGGAAGCCGCCGGAGCGGGTGGCGATGTCGGCCTCGTCGAGGTCCGCGGCGTCCCAGCCGCGGTCGGCGGGGAAGCCGGAGACGGCGTCCACGCCGTCGGACACCAGCCGCCACAGGTCCTCGGGCGAGGCGACCCCGCCGGGGTAGCGGCAGCTCATGCCCACGATGACGACGGGGTCGTCGGCCGCGGCGGCCGCGACGGGGAGCCACTGCGGACTCTGCGCGGCACCGGCATCGGCCGTGCCGAACAGCTCGTCGTGGAGGTGGCCGACCAGGGCGTCGGCGGTCGGGTGGTCGAAGACGGCGGTCGCCGGCAGTCGCAGGCCCGTGGCCTTGCCGAGGCGGTTGCGCAGTTCGATGGCGGTGAGGGAGTCGAAGCCCAGGTCCTGGAAGGCACGGGCCGGGTCGACGGTCGCGCCGTCCGCATGCCCGAGGACGAGGGCGATGTGGGCCCGCACGATGTCGAGCAGCGCCTCGCGCCGCTCCGCCTCCGGCTTCCCGGCCAGGCGCGCGACGAGACCGGAGGCGGCGGCGCCGGCCGGCGCCGCGGCGGACGCGCGCCGGGTGCGCGAGCGGACCAGGCCGCGCAGCAGCGGGGGCACGTCCCCGTACGCCCGCAGGGCGGCCAGGTCCAGGCGGACGGGTACGGCGAGGGGCTCGCCGGCGCCGAGCGCCGCGTCGAACAGGGCGAGCCCCTGCTCGGTGGTGAGCGCCGGCATGCCGGAGCGGGCGATGCGCTCGATCCCGGCCTCGGACAGCGTGCCGGTCATGCCGCTGTTCGCCTGTGCCCAGGGGCCCCAGGCGAGGGAGACGGCGGGCAGACCGGCGGTACGGCGGTGGACGGCGAGGGCGTCGAGGAAGGCGTTGCCCGCCGCGTAGTTGGCCTGGCCCGCGCTGCCGAAGACGCCGGCGACGGAGGAGAAGACGACGAAGGCGTCGAGGTCGAGACCCTCGGTGGCCCGGTGGAGGTGCCAGGCGGCGTCGGCCTTGGGGCGCAGGACGCCGGAGAGCCGCTCGGGCGTGAGGGAGCCGATCACGCCGTCGTCGAGGACGCCGGCGGTGTGGACGACGGCGGTGATGCGGTGCCGGGCGAACAGGTCCGCCACGGCGGCCGCGTCGGTGACGTCGGCGGCCTCGGCGGTGGCCGTCACGCCGTGGTCGGCCTCCAGCTCGGCGAGCAGTTCCGCGACGCCCGCCGCGGCGGGGCCGCTCCGGCTGACCAGCAGCAGGTTGCGCACGTCGGCGCGGGCGGCCAGGTGCCGGGCGACGATCCGGCCGAGACCGCCGGTACCGCCGGTGATCAGGACGGTGCCCTCCGGGTCCCAGGCGCCGGTGGCCGGGGCCTGGGCCGCCGCGCGGCTCAGGCGCGCGGCCAGGACGTCGCCGTCACCGCGGAGGAGCAGCTGCGGCTCGTCGAGGGCCAGGGCCTGCGGCAGGACGGACTCGTCGGCCCCCGGCTCGACGTCCACCAGGAGGAACCGGCCCGGGTGTTCCAGCTGCGCCGAGCGGACCAGGCCCCGGACGGCAGCGCCCGCCGGATCGGCGCCGCCGGTCGCGCCCCGGGTAAGAAAGGCCAGGCGCGAGGCGGCGAACCGGTCGTCCGTCACCCATGCCTGGACGAGCCCGAGCACACGGGCCGTCAGCTCGTGCACGGACGCGAGGACATCCGCGGAAGCGGAACCGGCGACCTCGACGAGGACGACGTCCGGGACGCTGTCCGCAGCCAGGGCCCCCAGGTCGAGGTCGACGGCGGCCGGGGTGACGGTGGGTACGACAACCTCGGCCGGGACCTGGACCGGCGTCCACTCGACGGTGAACAGCGCGTCCCGGTCGACGGCCGTGCGCAGCTGGTCCGAGGAAATGGGCCGGACTGCCAGCGCTTCCACGGACGCCACGGGCGCGCCGGTGGTGTCGGCGATCGCGACCTCGACACCGTTCGCGGCGGGCCGGATGCGGACGCGTACGGCAGCGGCACCGGTGGCGTGGAGAGCAACGCCGGCCCAGGAGAACGGCACTCCGCCGTTCCCGCCACTGACTGCGGCGGCGTGGAGGGCGGCGTCGAAGAGGGCGGGGTGCAGGCCGTAGGCGCCCGCTTCGATACCTTCCGGCAGTGTCACGTCGGCGTAGACGTCCTCGCCCAGGCGCCAGGCGGCCTGCAGGCCCTGGAACGCCGGGCCGTAGGCGAATCCGGCGTCGGCGAACTGCTCGTAGCAGTCGGCGACATCGACCGGCTCGGCACCCTGCGGGGGCCACACCGACGCGTCGAACGAAGAAGTGGAGGTCTCGTCGGCCAGAGTGCCGCTGGCGTGCAGCGTCCAGGGCTCCTCGCCGGTACGGGAGTGAACGGTCACCGACCGGCGGCCGGTCTCGTCCGCCTCACCGACCCACACCTGCACCTGCACCTGCACGCCCGCACCCTGCTCGGGCAGAACCAGCGGGGCGGCGAGCGTGAGTTCCTCCACCACGCTGCAACCGGCCTCGTCACCGGCACGCAGGGCGAGCTCCACCAGCGCCGTGCCGGGCACCAGCACCGAACCCATGACGACGTGATCCGCCAGCCATGGGTGCGACTGCACCGACAGACGGCCCGTGAACAGGAAGCCTTCGGTGTTCACCAGCTCCACCGCCGCACCCAGCAACGGATGCTCGGCCGACGCCAGACCCGCGAACCGCACATCACCCGCACGCGCCACCACACCAGCCGGCCAGAACCGCCGGTGCTGGAAGGCGTACGTCGGCAGGTCGACCCGCCGGCTCGCCGCGCCGCCGATCACTGCCGTCCAGTCGACCCGACCGCCGTCGACGTGCAGCGCGGCAAGCGCGGCCAGGGCGGTGGGCTCCTCGGGGTGGCCCTTGCGCAGAACCGGCACGGCGACCATGTCGTCCGCGAGGGTTTCGCGGGTCATGGCGGAGAGGACTCCGTCGGGACCGAGTTCCAGGAAGCGCGTCGCGCCCTCGGCGCGCAGGGCGGCGATCCCGTCCGAGAAGCGGACCGCCTCGCGGACGTGGGTGACCCAGTAGCCGGCCGACCCCAGCTCCTCGGCGGAGGCGAGGCTGCCCGTCACGTTCGACACCACGGGCAGCTGCGGAGTACCGAAGGCGAGGCGCTCCACCACCTGGCGGAAGTCCTCCAGCATCGGTTCCATCAGCGGCGAGTGGAAGGCGTGCGAGACGCGCAGCCGGCTCGTCTTCCGCCCCTCGGCCTCGAAGCGGGCGGCAAGCTCCAGGACGGTGTTCTCGTTGCCGGAGATCACCACAGCGGAAGGGCCGTTGATGGCGGCGATCGACACCTCGTCGGTCAGATGCGGCAGGACCTCCGCCTCCGTCGCCTGCACCGCCACCATCGCACCACCGGCAGGCAGCGCCTGCATCAGGCGGCCCCGCGCAGCAACCAACGCACACGCATCCGCCAGCGAGAAGACCCCGGCCACGTGCGCCGCCGCCACCTCACCGATCGAATGCCCGGCAACATAATCGGCGCGGGTGCCCCACGACTCGGCCAACCGGAACAGGGCGACCTCGACCGCAAAAAGCGCAGCCTGGGCATGAACCGTACGGTTCAGCAGCTCCTCGTCCTCGCCCCACACCACCTCGCGCACCGGCAGCTCAAGGTGCTCGTCCAGCCCCGCACACACCGCATCGAACGCCTCGGCAAACACGGGGAAGCGCGCGTACAACTCACGCCCCATCCCCAACCGCTGCGCACCCTGACCCGTGAACAGGAACGCCGTCTTCCCGGCGTTCCCCGCCACTCCTTCGACGACGGCGGCGTGGGTTTCCCCCGTCACGAGCGCCGACAGGGCCTGTACGGCGGCGTCCCGGTCGCGGGGGGCCAGGACCACCGCGCGGTGGTCGAAGAGGGAGCGGCTCGTCACGAGTGCGGTGGCGAGGTCCGCTGCCGGGAGGTCCGGCTGATCCGCGATGCGGGCCAGCAGGCGGGCCGCCTGCCCGCGCAGGGCCGCCGGGCTCTTGGCCGAGAGCACCCACGGAACCACGTCCGCCGGGCTGTCGGCACCGGCTTCCGGCGCGGCCTCGGCGGGCTCCGGCTCTTCGAGGATGACGTGGGCGTTCGTACCGCTCACGCCGAACGAGGAGACGCCTGCCCGGCGCCGGCGGTCGGGCGCCGTCCACTCGACGGGTTCCGTGAGCAGTTCCACGGCACCGGCTGCCCAGTCCACGTGGGTGGACGGGGCGTCGACGTGGAGGGTGCGCGGCAGCACGCCCTCCTGCATCGCCATCACCATCTTGATGACGCCCGCGACACCCGCCGCGGCCTGCGTGTGGCCGAGGTTCGACTTCACCGAGCCCAGCCACAGCGGTCGATCGGCCTCGCGCTCCTGGCCGTACGTGGCGATCAGGGCCTGCGCCTCGATCGGGTCGCCCAGCGTCGTGCCCGTACCGTGCGCCTCCACGGCGTCGACATCCGCCGTCGTCAGACCCGCGGCCGACAGTGCCTGCCGGATGACGCGCTGCTGGGACGGGCCGTTGGGCGCCGTCAGACCGTTCGATGCACCGTCCTGATTGATCGCGCTTCCCCGCACGACCGCCAGCACGCGGTGGCCGTTGCGCCGGGCGTCCGACAGGCGCTCCAGCACCAGCATGCCCACGCCCTCGGACCAGCCGACACCATCGGCGGCGTCCGCGAAGGCCTTGGAACGCCCGTCCGGCGCAAGCCCACGCTGACGCGAGAACTCCACGAACGTCGTCGGCGTCGACATCACCGTCACACCACCGGCCACCGCCAGCGAGCACTCCCCCGTGCGCAGCGCCTGCGCCGCCCAGTGCAGGGCCACCAGCGACGACGAACACGCCGTGTCCACCGTCACCGCAGGGCCCTCGAAGCCGAAGGTGTAGGAGATGCGGCCGGAGGCGATGCTGGCCGCGCTGCCGTTGCCGCGGAAACCCTCGAACTGGTCGCCGACCAGGGTGTTCCCGTAGTCGGTGTACATCACGCCGGCGAAGACGCCGGTGCGGCTGCCCTTGAGCGAGGCCGGGTCGATGCCCGAGCGCTCGAGCGCCTCCCAGGTGGTCTCCAGCAGCAGGCGCTGCTGGGCGTCGGTGGCCAGCGCCTCGCGCGGGCTCATGCCGAAGAACTCGTGGTCGAAGTCGCCCGCGGTGTGCAGGAAGCCGCCGGAGCAGGTGTACGAGGTGCCGAGGGCGTCGGGGTCGGGGTTGTAGAGGGCCTCCAGGTCCCAGCCGCGGTCGGTCGGGAAGCCCGACACCGCGTCGACGCCCTCCGACACCACTCGCCACAGGTCCTCGGGCGAGGCCACCCCGCCCGGGTACCGGCAGGCCATGCCGACGATCACGATCGGGTCGTCGGCCACTGCCGGCAGCACCGCCGCCGGCGTCACCACCCCCGCCGCCGTCTCCGAGCCGAAGAGTTCGTCCAGCAGGAAGGAGACCAGCGCGTCCGCCGTCGGATAGTCGAAGACCAGCGTGGCGGGCAGCCGCAGGCCGGTCACCGACCCCAGACGATTGCGCAGTTCCACAGCCGTCAACGAGTCGAAGCCGAGGTCCTGGAAGGCACGGCTCGGGTCGACGGTCTCGGCTCCGGCGCGTCCCAGGACCACGGCGATCTGGCCGCGGACGAGGTCCAGCAGCGCCTCGCGCCGTTCGGGTCCGGCCAGCGCGGCGAGCCGGCCGGCGAGGCCGGTTGCCGTCGGGGAGGTGGTGGCGGCGGTGCGCCGGCGGGCGCGGATCAGGCCGCGCAGCAGCGGGGGTACGTCGCCGTGCTGCCGCAGTGCCGCCAGGTCGAAGCGGACGGGCAGGACGAGCGGTTCGCCGAGGGCGAGGGCGCCGTCGAAGAGGGCGACGCCTTCGGCGGGGGTGAGTTCGGGCATGCCGGAGCGGGCGATGCGGTGGATGTCGACGTCCGACAGGGTGCCGGTCATGCCGCCGTCCTGGGTCCAGGGGCCCCAGGCGAGGGAGACGGCGGGCAGCCCGGCGGCGCGCCGGTGGGCGGCGAGGGCGTCGAGGAAGGCGTTGCCCGCCGCGTAGTTGCCCTGGCCGGGGCCGCCGAAGACGCCGGAGACGGAGGAGAAGAGGACGAAGGCGTCGAGGTCGAGGTTCTTCGTCGCCTCGTGGAGGTGCCAGGCGGCGTCCACCTTGGCCCGCAGCACGGAGGCGACCCGCTCGGGGGTCAGGGCTTCGATGGTGCCGTCGTCGAGGACGCCGGCCGAGTGCACGACGGCCGTGACGGTGTGCCGTGCCAGCAGTTCGGTCACTGCGGTGCGGTCGGCGACGTCGCAGGCCTCGATCACCACGTGGGCGCCGGCGTCGCGCAGTTCGGCGGTCAGCTCCGCAGCGCCCTCGGCCGCCGGGCCGCGGCGGCCGGCGAGGACGAGGCTGCGGACGCCGTGCTCGCGCACCAGGTGGCGGGCCACGGCGCGGCCGATGCCGCCCGTGCCGCCGGTGATCAGGACGGTGCCGTCGGGGCGCCAGCCGAGGTGCCGGGCACCGTCCGGGCCGGCAGGGGTGCGGGCGGGGGCGAGCCGGGCGGCGAGCACCTTGCCGTCGCGGATCGCCAGCTGCGGCTCGTCGGCGAGGGCGAGGGCCGCACGCAGGACGGTGGCGTCCGCAGTGGGCTCCGCGGTGCCGTCGAGGTCCAGGAGGCCGAAGCGGCCGGGGTGTTCGGAGGAGGCGGAGCGCACCAGGCCGGAGACCGCGGCGGCGGCCGGGTCCGTGCCGGTGGTGGCGCCGTGGGTGAGGAAGACCAGGCGGGCGTGGGCGAACCGCTCCTCGCCCAGCCAGGCCTGGGCGGTCTCCAGGGCCCGGGTGGTCGCCGTGTGGGCCGCGGCGACGGTGTCGCCGGTGGTGCGCGCCGGCACCGGGACCAGCACCACGTCCGGTATCCCGGGGGCCGCGGCCAGGGCGGCGAGGTCGTCGTAGGGCTCGGTCGCCAGGCCGGCGGGCAGTCCGGCGCGCGTGCCGAGGACCGCGACGGGCTCCTGCCGCGGTGCGGCGGGCGGGCGTTGTTCGGTCCACTGGACGCCGTAGAGCGCGTCACCGCGGGTGGCGGGTGTGCCGGTCTCGCCGCCGGTGAGGCGGCGCAGGACGAGCGTGGCGACGGTGGCGACCGGGTGGCCCGCGGGGTCGGCGACGGTGACGGAGACGGTGTCCTCGCCGGTGCGGGTGACGCGGACGCGGACGGCGGGGGCGCCGGAGGCGTGCAGGGAGACGCCTTCGAAGGAGAAGGGCAGGACGCCGTGTTCGATGCCGTTGAAGGCGGTGACGTGCAGGGCGGCGTCGAGGAGGGCGGGGTGCAGGCCGTAGGCGGCGGCCTCGGCGCGGGCGTCCTCCGGCAGGGCGACCTCGGCGTACACGTCGTCGCCGTCCCGCCAGGCGGCGCGCAGGCCCTGGAAGAGGGGGCCGTAGGCGAAGCCTCCGTCGGCCATGCGTGCGTACAGGCCGGTGAGGTCGACCGGCCGGGCGCCGGCGGGGGGCCAGGCGGAGCCGGGGGCGGTGAGGTCTCCGGGTTCCTGTTCGGCCAGGGCCAGGACGCCGGTGGCGTGCCGGGTCCAGGGGCGTTCGCCCTCGCCCTCGGGGCGGGAGCGGGCGGTGAGGGTGCGCCGGCCGCTGTCGTCGGCCGGGCCGACGTGCAGTTGGAGCTGGGTGCCGGTGTGTTCGGGCAGGACGAGGGGGGCGGCGAGGGTGAGTTCCTCGATGCGGCCGCAGCCGGCCTCGTCGGCGGCGCGGACGGCGAGTTCGACGAAGGCGGTGCCGGGCAGCAGGATGCGGTCGCCGACCTTGTGGTCCGCGAGCCAGGGGTGGGTCTGCGGGGAGAGCCGGGCGGTCAGCAGCAGGCCGTCGCCGTCGGTCTGTTCGACGGAGGTGACGGCGCCGAGGAGGGGGTGGCCGGTGGCCTCCAGGCCGGCGGTGCCGATGTCGGCGATCAGGGTGCGACCGGGGCTGGGCCAGAAGCGTTGGTGGCCGAAGGCGTACGTGGGCAGGTCGACGGTGCGGGCCCCGGTGCCGGCGAGGTGGGCGGCCCAGTCGGGTTCGGTGCCGCGTACGGTCAGTTCGGCGAGGGCGGTGGTGAGGGCCGCTTCCTCGGGCCGGTCCTTGCGCAGGGTGGGCAGGACGGTCAGGTGACCGGCGTCCTCGGGCAGGCAGGGGCGGGCCAGGGCGGTGAGGGTGGCGTCGGGGCCGATTTCGAGGAAGCGGGTGACGCCGTCGGCAAGAAGGGAGGCGATGCCGTCGGCGAAGCGAACGGCATCGCGGACGTGGCGGGCCCAGTACCGGGGCGAGGTGAGCTGGTCGTCGGTGGCGGTGGTGCCGGTGACGTCGGAGACGACGGTGAGGGCCGGAGGGTGGTAGGTCAGGCCTTCGGCGACGGCGCGGAAGTCGTCGAGGACGGGGGCCATCAAGGGTGAGTGGAAGGCGTGCGAGACGCGCAGCCGGCTCGTCCTGCGGCCCTCGGCCTCGAAGCGGGCGGCCACGTCCAGCACCGCCACTTCCGCACCCGAGACGACCACGGACGACGGGCCGTTGATCGCCGCGATCGACACCTCGTCGGTCAGGTGCGGCAGCACCTCGGCCTCGGTGGCCTCGACGGCCACCATCGCGCCGCCCGCCGGCAGCGCCTGCATCAGGCGGCCGCGGGCGGCGACCAGGGCGCAGGCGTCGGTCAGGGACAGCACGCCGGCGACGTGGGCGGCGGTCAGTTCGCCGAGGGAGTGGCCGGCCACGTGGGTGGGGCGGATGCCGAGCGACTCCAGCAGGCGGAAGAGGGCCGTCTCGAACGCGAAGAGGGCCGGCTGGGCGTAGCCGGTGGAGTCGAGGAGGGCCGGGTCGTCGCCCCACATCACCTCGCGCAGGGGGCGGTCGAGGTGGGCGTCCAGGCCGGCGCACACGGCGTCGAACGCCTCGGCGAAGGCGGGGAAGCGGGCGTGCAGTTCGCGGCCCATGCCCAGGCGCTGGGCGCCCTGGCCGGAGAAGAGGAACGCGGTGCCGCCCCGGCCGGCGGCCGCCGTGCCCCGGACGGTGGCGGGGTCGGTGCCGGGGTCGCCGGTGGCGAGGGCGGTCAGGGAGCGGACGAGGGCGTCCTGGTCGGTGCCCAGCAGGACGGCGCGGTGCGGCAGGCGGGTGCGGCTGGTGGCGAGCGACAGGGCGATGTCGGCCGGGCTCGGGGCGGGGTCGGCCGCGGTGAGGTGGGCGAGGAGGCGGGCGGCCTGGTCGCGCAGGGCCTGTTCGGTCTTGCCGGTCAGCAGCCATGGGACGACGCCGGGGGTGGTGCGGGCGGCCTCGGGTGCGTCGGCGGGCTCGGGTTCGTCGGCCTGTTCCAGGACCACGTGGGCGTTGGTGCCGCTGATGCCGAAGGCCGAGACGGCCGCCCGGCGGGGGTGGTCGGTGGCGGGCCAGGGGGTGTCCTCGGTGAGGAGGCGTACGCCGCCGGTGCTCCAGTCGACGTGCGAGGTGGGGGTGTCGACGTGCAGGGTGCGCGGGAGGCGGCCGTGGCGCAGGGCCATGACGGTCTTGATGACGCCGGCGACGCCGGCGGCGGCCTGGGCGTGGCCGATGTTGGACTTGATGCCGCCGAGCCACAGGGGTGTTTCGGCGGGGCGGTCCTGGCCGTAGGTGGCGAGCAGGGCCTGGGCCTCGATGGGGTCGCCGAGGGTGGTGCCGGTGCCGTGCGCCTCGACGGCGTCGACCTGGTCGGGGGTCAGGCGGGCATCGGCGAGGGCGGCGCGGATGACGCGCTGCTGGGCGGGCCCGTTGGGGGCGGTGAGCCGGCTGCTGGCGCCGTCCTGGTTGACGGCGGTGCCGCGGACGACGGCGAGGACGCGGTGGCCGTTGCGGCGGGCATCGGAGAGGCGTTCGACGAGGAGGACGCCGACGCCCTCGGCCCAGCCGGTGCCGTCGGCGGCCTCGGCGAAGGGCTTGCAGCGGCCGTCGGGGGCCAGGCCGCGCTGCCGGGAGAACTCGGTGAAGAGGCTGGGGGTGGGCATGACGGCGACGCCGCCGGCCAGGGCGAGGGAGCACTCGCCGGAGCGCAGGGCGCGCACCGCCAGGTGGAGGGCGACCAGGGAGGAGGAGCAGGCGGTGTCGACGGTGACGGCGGGGCCTTCGAGGCCGAGGGTGTAGGCGATGCGGCCGGACAGGACGCTGGTGGCGCCGCCGGTGAGCAGGTGGCCCTCGGTCTCGTCGGTCTGCCGGGCGAGGGTGCCGTAGTGGGTGTCGGCGCCGCCGACGAAGACGCCGGTGTCGGTGCCGCGCAGGGTGGCGACGTCGAGGCGGGCGCGTTCGACGGCCTCCCAGGCGGATTCCAGCAGCAGGCGCTGCTGGGGGTCCATGGCGAGGGCCTCGCGGGGGGCGATGCCGAAGAGCTCGGGGTCGAAGTCGGCGGCGCCGGTGAGGAATCCGCCGTGGCGGACGTAGCTCTTGCCGGGCGTGCCGGGCTCGGGGTCGTAGAGGTCGTCGAGGTCCCAGCCGCGGTCGGCGGGCAGGTCGCCGACGGCATCGGTGCCACCTGCGACCAGGCGCCACAGGTCCTCGGGGGAGGTGACGCCGCCGGGGAAGCGGCAGGCCATGCCGATGACGGCGACGGGTTCGCCGGCGCGGGCCTCGACGGACTCCAGCCGTTGCTTCGTCCGCCGCAGGTCGGCGGTGACCCGCTTGAGGTATTCGCGGAGCTTGTCTTCGGTGTGGGCCATGGGTGGTGTGCTTTCTCCCAGTCGCGGAAAAGGTGTGTTTTCGACTGACTGGGTCGTCAGGCGAGGCCGAGTTCTTTGTCGATGAGGTCGAACATCTCGTCGTCGGTCGCCGCGGCGTCGAGATCGGCGTCGAGGTCGGCGTCGTCCTCGCCGTCCTGTGCGGGGGCGCCGTCGCCGGGGGCGTCGAGCTTCCACTGCAGGGCCTTCAGGCGCTGGACGAGGCGGGCGCGGGCGTCGTCGTCGAGTTCGGCGGCGGCCAGGGCGGCCTCGAAGGTGTCGAGCCCGGTGAACAGGGGGGTGCCGGTCTCGGGCGCGTCCTCGCCGGTGGCGGGGGCGAGCAGGTCGCGTATGTGGCGGACGAGCCCGAGGGGGGTGGGGTGGTCGAAGACGGCCGTGGTGGGCAGGCGCAGGCCGGTCGCGGCGTTGAGCCGGTTGCGCAGTTCCACGGCGGTCAGGGAGGTCATGCCGAGGTCGAGGAAGCCGCGTTCGGCCTCGACGGCGTCGGCCGCCGCGTGGCCGAGGACGGTGGCCACGTGCCCGCCGACCAGTTGCAGCAGCAGGGCCTCCTGCCGGGCCGTGGAGAGGCCGGTGAGCTGCTGGGCGAGGGAGTGCTCGGCGGCTTCGGTGCGCGCGGCGGTGCGGCGCCGGGGGGTGCGGACCAGGGCGCGCAGCAGGGGCGGTACGTCGCCGGTGGCGGCCAGGGCGCGGGGGTCGAGCCGTACGGGCACGAGGAGGGGGCTGCCGGCGGCCGCGGCGGCGTCGAGGAGGTCGAGGCCGTGGGCGGTCGGGATCGGCAGCATGCCGGAGCGGGCGAAGCGGTCGAGGTCCACGTCGTCCAGCGTGGCCGTCAATTCACTGGAATCCTCCCAGTATCCCCAGGCGAGGGAGACGGCCGGCAGGCCGGTGGCGCGGCGGTGGGCGGCCAGGGCGTCCAGGGCGGCGTTGGCGGCGGCGTAGTTGGCCTGGCCCATGCCGCCGGCGACGCCGGCGAAGGAGGAGAAGAGCACGAAGGCGGACAGGTCGGTGCCGCGGGTGAGGTCGTGGAGGTTCCAGGCGGCATCGGTCTTGGGCCGCAGCACCCGGTCGAGGGACTGCGGGGTGAGGTTCTCCAGCAGGCCGTCGTCGAGGACGCCGGCGGCGTGGACGACGGCGGTCAGCGGGTGGCCGGCGGGGACGTCGGCGAGCAGGCGGGCGAGGGCGGCCCGGTCGGCGGTGTCGCAGGCGGCGACGGTGACGTGGGCGCCGAGGGCGGTCAGTTCCTCGTGCAGCTGTGCGGCGCCGGGGGCGTCGGGGCCGCGCCGGCCGGTGAGCAGCAGGTGGCGCACGCCGTGCCGGGTGACGAGGTGCCGGGCGACGTGGCTGCCGAGGGTGCCGGTGCCGCCGGTGATCAGGACGGTGCCCTCTCCCCCGGTCGGGTCCCACTGCGGCGCGGCGGCACTCGTGCTCGGTGCGCGGCGCAGGCGCGGGACGGTGAGCGTGCCGCGGCGCAGCGCCAGTTGGGGTTCGCCGGCCTCCTCGGCGGCGGCCAGGGCGGTGGCGAGGGCGGCCGCGGAGCGGGGGTCGTCGTCGAGGTCGGCGAGCAGGAAGCGGCCGGGGTGTTCGGACTGCGCCGAGCGCAGCAGGCCCCAGGCGGCGGCCGCGGCCGGGTCGGGGACGGTGGCATCGCCGCCGGCGGCGACGGCGCCGCGGGTGAGGAGGACCAGGCGGCCGGCGCCGGTGGCATCGGCGGTGAGCCAGGTGCGGGCGAGCGTCAGGGCTTCCTGGGCGGCCCGGCGGGTGCCGGCGGCGGTGGCCTCGGTGGGTGTCAGGGTGGTGAGGACGGTCGTGGCGGCGCCGGCGGCCGCGGCGAGGTCGTCGTGGTGGTGCACGACGGCTCCGGCCCGGGCGAGGGCCTCGGCGAGCGGGGCGGTGGCGGTGCCGGCCGTGGCGTACGTGCCGGCCGTCCGCGGCTCCTGCGGCGTCCAGGGGGTCCACTGCACGAGGTGCAGTGCGTCGTGGTGGCCGCCGCCGGCGGCGGTGGCGGCGAGCTGGGCGGCGGTGGGCTCGCGGAAGGTGATCGCGTCGACGGCGAGGACGGGCGTGCCGGTGGTGTCGGTGGCGGTCAGGGCGAGTTCGCCGGCGGTGCCGGTGGGGGTGATGCGCACGCGCAGCCGGTCGGCGCCGGTGGCCGGCAGCGTCGCGCCGCGCCAGGTGTGCGGCGGGGCGGGGGCGGTCTGCGGCTGTTGCCCGGCGGCGAGGGTGAGGAGTTGCTGCAGCAGGGCGGGGTGAAGGTGGAATCCGGTGGCGTCGCCCTCGGGCAGGGCGACGTCGGCGAGGAGCGTGTCGTCGTGCCGCCACAGGCCGTGGACGGTGGCGAACGCCTCGGTGTGCTCGTATCCGTGGGCGGCCAGGGCGTCCAGGAGTGCTGCCGTGTCCTCTTCGGTGGCGCCGGCCGGGGGCCAGGTGCCGGAGGGGGCGTGAAGCGGGGTACGGGCGCCGGGGGCGAGGGTGCCGGTGGCGTTGCGGGTCCAGGGCGCGTCCTCGGCGGCGCCCTGCGGCCGGGAGTGGACGGTGAGGGTGCGGCTGCCCGAGGCGTCGGCCGCTGCGGCGGTGACCTGGAGGTCCACGCCGCCCTGCGCGGGCAGGGCCAGCGGCCGGTCCTCGGTGAGCTCCTCGACGGTTCCGCAGCCGGCTTCGTCGCCGGCGCGGACGGCCCATTCGAGCAGCAGGGTGCCGGGGACGAGGACGGTGTCGTGCAGGCGGTGCCCGGCGAGCCAGGGGTGGCTGTCCAGGCCGATGCGGCCGGTGAGGACGACGCTGTCGTCGGCGAGGCGCACGGTGCGCTCGATTCCTGCCGGGCCGGTGGCGGCGGTGGCCTCCAGCCAGTAGCGCTCGCGCTGGAAGGCGTAGGTGGGCAGGTCGGTGGGGCGGCCGCCGGCGACGGCGGGCAGCCAGTCGACGTCGACGCCGTGGACGTGGGCCTCGGCCAGTGAGGTCAGCAGGCGCTGCGCCGCGCCGTCGTCGCGGCGCAGGGAGCCCAGGACGACCGCGGTGGTCTCGGCGGAGGCGGCGGTGTCCTCGATACCCATGGTCAGGACGGGGTGGGGGCTGGCCTCGACGAAGACGTTGTGGCCCTGGGCGAGCAGGCTGCGCAGCGCGTCCTCCAGGCGGACGGTGCGGCGCAGGTTCTCGTACCAGTACGCGGCGTCGAGGGCGCTGCCGTCGGTCCATTCGCCGGTGACGGTGGACAGGAACGGCACGTCCGCCGTACGGGGAGCGAGGCCGGCGAGGTCCGTGAGCAGGGTGGTGCGGATGCGTTCGACCTGGGCGGAGTGGGAGGCGTAGTCGACGGGGATGCGCTTGGCGCGCACCCCGTCCTCCTCGCAGGCGGCGAGGAGTTCGTCGAGGGCGGTGTTCTCGCCGGAGACGACGACGGTGGCCGGTCCGTTGACGGCGGCGACGGAGAGCTTGTCGCCCCAGGCGGCGAGGCGTTCGCGCACGGCGTCGGCGGGTGCGGCGACGGACATCATGCCACCGTGGCCGGACAGGTCGCGGGCGATGGCCCGGCTGCGCAGGGCGACGACCTTGGCGGCGTCGTCGAGGGAGAGGGCGCCGGCGACGGCTGCGGCGGCGATCTCGCCCTGGGAGTGGCCGAGCACGGCCGCCGGGCGTACGCCGTGGGCGCGCCAGACTTCGGCGAGGGAGACCATCACGGCCCACAGGGCGGGCTGGGCGACGTCGACGCGGTCCAGGCCGGGGGCCCCGTCCTCGCCGCGCAGGACGGCGGTCAGGGACCAGTCGGTGTACGGGGCGAGGGCCTTCTCGCAGGCGGCGATGCGGTCGGCGAAGACCGGGGAGTCGTCGAGGAGTCGGCTGCCCATGCCGGCCCACTGGGAGCCCTGGCCGGGGAAGACGAGGACGACCTTGCGCTCGCGGGAGCCGGCGTATCCGCCGCGGACGACGCCGGGTGCGGGCTGCCCTTCGGCGAGGGCGCGCAGGCGCTCGGTCAGCTCGGTGCGGCCGATGCCCACGACGACGGCGCGGTGTTCGAGGGCGGCGCGCCGGGTGACGAGGGAGAAGGCGGTGTCCAGGGGGCGGGCGGCCGGTGCGCCGGAGAGGTGGTCGAGCAGGGCGCGGGCCTGTCCGCGCAGTCCGGCCTCGCTGCGGGCCGACAGTGCCCAGGGCAGGGTGCGTCCGGGCTCCTCGGCCGGCTGCTCGACGGACTCCTGCTCGTCGGCGGGGGCCTGTTCGAGGATGACGTGGACGTTGGTGCCGCTGATGCCGAAGGAGGAGACACCGGCGCGGCGGGGCCGCCCGGCGTCCGGCCATGCGGCCTCCTCGGCCAGCAGCTCGACGGCGCCGGCACTCCAGTCGACGTGCGGGGTCGGCTCGTCAAGATGCAGGGTCCTGGGCAGCAGCCCGTGCCGCATCGCCAGGACCATCTTCATCACGCCGGCAACACCGGCGGCGGCCTGCGTGTGACCGATGTTCGACTTGATCGAGCCCAGTCGCAGGGGCCGGTCGGCGGGCCGGTCCTGGCCGTAGGTGGCCAGCAGCGCCTGCGCCTCGATCGGGTCGCCGAGCTTCGTACCGGTGCCGTGCGCCTCGACGGCGTCGACATCGGCCGTGCTGAGGCCCGCGCCCGCCAGCGCCTGGCGGATGACGCGCTGCTGGGCGGGGCCGTTGGGGGCGCTCAGCCCGTTGGACGCGCCGTCCTGGTTGACGGCGGAGCCGCGCACCACGGCCAGGACGGGGTGTCCGTTGCGGCGCGCGTCGGACAGGCGCTCGACGAGCAGCAGGCCGACGCCCTCGGCGAACCCGGTGCCGTCGGCGCCGGCGGCGAATGCCTTGCAGCGGCCGTCGCCGGCCAGGCCGCGCTGCCGGGAGAAGTCGGTGAACAGCCGCGGGGAGGACATGACGGTCACGCCGCCGGCGAGGGCGAGCGTGCACTCGCCCGAGCGCAGTGACTGGACGGCCATGTGCAGGGCGACCAGCGAGGAGGAACAGGCGGTGTCGACGGTGACGGCCGGGCCCTCCAGGCCGAGGGTGTAGGCGACGCGGCCGGAGACCACGCTCATGGCGTTGCCGTTGCCGACGTGCCCGGCGAGTTCCTCGGGCACCTCGGGGACGCGGCTGAGGTAGTCGCTGGAGGCCAGGCCGGCGAAGACGCCGGTGCGCGAGCCGCGCACCGCTCGCGGGTCGATGCCGGCGGCCTCGAACGCCTCCCAGGCGGTCTCCAGCAGCAGCCGCTGCTGGGGGTCCATGGCCAGGGCCTCGCGCGGGGAGATGCCGAAGAAGCCGGCGTCGAAGTCGGCGGCGTCGTGGAGGAAGCCGCCCTCGCGGGTGCGGGAGGTGCCGGGCCCGTCCGGTACGGAGGCGTAGACGCGCTCCGCGTCCCAGCCGCGGTCGGTGGGGAAGGGGCCGATGGCGTCGGTGCCGGAGGCGAGCAGCTGCCACAGGTCGCCGGGCGAGCGGACGCCGCCGGGGAGCCGGCAGGCCATGCCGACGATGGCCACCGGTTCGTCCTCGCCCAAGGAGGTCGCGGTGGGCGCCGCGGGGCTCTCCTCCTCGGTGGCGTCGGTCAGTTCGGCGTACAGGTGGTCGGCGAGGGCGGCCGGGGAGGGGTGGTCGAAGGCCAGGGTGGCGGGCAGCCGCAGGCCGGTGGCGGTGGACAGGCGGTTGCGCAGCTCGACGGAGGACAGGGAGGTGAAGCCCAGGTCGCGGAAGGCCCGGTCGGTGGGCACCGTGTCGGTGCCGGTGTGGCCGAGGACGGCGGCGACGCAGGTGGCGACCAGGTCGAGGAGGGTGCCGCGGCGGTCGGCGGCGGGCAGGGCCGCGAGCCGGTCGCGCAGCCCGTCGCCGCTCTCCGCCCCGGCACCGGCGGTGCGCCGGGTGGTGACGGGCCGGTAGAGGGTGCGCAGCAGGGCGGGGAGTTGCTCGGGGGTGCGGGTGCGCAGGACGGTGCCGTCCAGGCGGACGGGCACGAGCAGGGGCCGGTGGGCGGCCAGGGCCGCGTCGAAGAGGGCGAGGCCGTCGGCGGTGGACAGCGTCAGGGCGCCGGACTGCCGCGAGCGGGCGCGGTCGCTCTCGTCGAGGTGTGCGGTCATCCCGCTGGCCTGCTCCCACAGGCCCCAGGCGAGGGAGGTGGCGGGCAGGCCGTGGGCGCGGCGGTGCTGGGCGAGGCCGTCGAGCCCGGCGTTGGCGGCCGCGTAGTTGCCCTGGCCGGGCGAGCCGAAGACGCCGGCGGCCGAGGAGAACAGGACGAAGCCGGCCAGGTCGTGGTCCGCGGTGAGCTCGTGCAGGTGGGCGGCCGCTTCGGTCTTGGGGCGGGCGACGGTGCGCAGCCGCTCGGGCGTCAGGGCGGTGACGACGCCGTCGTCGAGGAGGCCGGCGGCGTGCACGACGGCCGTCAGCGGGTGCGCGGCCGGCACGGAGGCGAGGACGGCGGCGAGGGCGTCGCGGTCGGCGGCGTCGCAGGCGGCGACGGTGACGGTGGCGCCCAGGTCCTCGAGTTCGGCGCGCAGGCGCCGGGCCGCGGGGGCGTCGGGGCCGCGGCGGCCGGTGAGGAGCAGGTGCCGCATGCCGTGGTCGGTGACGAGGTGGCGGGCGAGCAGGCCGCCGAGTTCGCCGGTGCCGCCGGTGATCAGGACGGTGCCGTCGCGGTCCCAGGGGCGGGGCACGGTCAGGGCGACCTTGCCGACGTGGCGGGCCTCGGAGACGTACCGGAAGGCCTCGCGGGCGTGGTGGACGTCCCAGGCGGTGACCGGCAGCGGCTGCAGGGTGCCGTCCTCGAAGAGGGCGACGAGTTCGGCGAGCATCTGCCGGATGCGCTCGGGCCCGGCCTCGATGAGGTCGAAGGCGCGGTAGCGGGCGCCGTCGTGGGCGGCGGCCACCTCGTCCGCGTCGCGGATGTCGGTCTTGCCCATCTCGATCAGGCGGCCGCCGGGGGCGAGGAGCCGCAGGGAGGCGTCGACGAAGTCGCCGGCCAGGGAGTTGAGGACGACGTCGACGCCGCGGCCCGCGGTGGCCTCGCGGAAGGCGTCCTCGAAGTCCAGGGTGCGGGAGGAGGCGAGGTGCTCGGCGGGCCAGCCGCCGGCGCGCAGGCCGTCCTGCTTGCGGGTGGAGGCGGTGCCGTAGACCTCGGCGCCCCAGTGCCGGGCGAGCTGGGTGGCGGCCATGCCGACGCCGCCGGCGGCGGCGTGGATCAGCACCGACTCCCCGGCGCGCAGGCCGGCGAGGTCGCGCAGCGCGTAGTACGCGGTGAGGAAGACGACGGGGACGGCGGCGGCCTGGGCGAAGGTCATGCCGCGCGGGATGCGGGCCAGGACGCGGTGGTCGGCGACGGCGAACGGGCCGAAGCCGCCGGGGACCATGCCCATCACCCGGTCGCCGGCGGCGATCCCGCTCACCCCGGGCCCGGTCTCGACGACGACGCCGGCGGCCTCGGAGCCCAGGTACTGGGCGCCGCCGGGGTACATGCCGAGGCTGTTGAGGACGTCGCGGAAGTTCAGGCCGGCGGCGCGGACGGCGATGCGGACCTCGCCCTCGCCGAGCGGCCGTTCGGCCACCTCGGGGCAGGGCACCAGGGCGAGGTTGTCGAGGGTGCCCTTCTCGGTGATGTCCAGCCGCCAGGGCCCGGCCTCCGGGGCCGGCAGGGGCGCGGCGGTGTGGGTGCGGACCAGGCGCGGTACGAGGACGGTGCCCTGGCGCACGGCCAGCTGGGGTTCGCCGGTGGCGGCCAGGTGCGGCAGCAGGGCGCGGGAGTCGGCCTGGTCGTCGAGGTCGGCGAGCACGATGCGGCCGGGGTTCTCGGACTGGGCGGAGCGCAGCAGGCCCCACACCGCCGCGCCGGGCAGGTCGGTGACGTCCTCGCCGGCGTGGGTGGCGACGGCGCCGTGGGTGAGGACGAGCAGGCGGGAGTCCGCCCACCGCTCGTCGCCCAGCCATTGCTGCACCAGGTCCAGGGCGTCCTCGGGGGTGCGTGCGCCGGTGGCCACCACCACGCCGGGGGTGCCGTCCAGGGAGGCGAGGTCGGGTGCGGTGGCCTCGGCGGGGTACGGGCCCGGGTCGCCGACCAGGGCCCGGGTGGCGGGCGCCGTGTCGGCGGGGGCGGCGGGCAGGGGGCTCCAGTCGAGGTGGAAGAGGGCCTCGCGGGCGGCGTGGGCCGCGGGGTCGAGCAGGGCGGCGGGCACGGGCCGTACGGTCAGCCGGTCGATGCTCGCCACCGGGCGGCCGGTGCCGTCGGCGAGGACGACGGTGACGGCGTCCGGCCCGGCGGGGGTCAGGCGGGCGCGCAGCCGGGTCGCACCGGCGGCGTGCAGGGAGACGCCGCTGAAGGAGAACGGCATGCCGGGCCGGTCGCCGGCGGGCAGCACGCCGAGGCCGGCGGCGTGCAGGGCGGCGTCCAGCAGGGCCGGGTGCAGCCCGAAGCGGGCGGCGTCGGCCAGGGCGGGCCCGGGCAGGGCGACGTCGGCGAAGACGTCGGCGCCGCGCCGCCAGGCGGCCCGTACGCCCTGGAAGGCGGGCCCGTAGCCGTAGCCGCGTTCGGCGAGGTCGGCGTACAGGCCGTCGACCGGCAGGGCGTCGGCGCCCTTGGGGGGCCAGGTGAGCAGGTCGTCGGCGGGGGCGGCGGCCGGGGGTGCGAGGGTGCCGGTGGCGTGCTCGGTCCAGGGGCCGTCGGCGGCGCCGGTGGCGGGGTCGAGGGTGCGGGCGTGGACGGTCAGCGGCCGGTGGCCGGTGGCGTCCGCGGCACCGACGGCGATCTGGACGCGGGCCTCGGCGCGCTCGGGGAGCACCAGCGGGGCGTGCAGGGTCAGCTCGGCCAGGCGGCCGCAGCCGAGCTCGTCGCCGGCCCGGATCGCCGCCTCGACGAGCGCGGTGCCGGGGACGACGACGGCGCCGGAGACGGCGTGGTCGGCGAGCCAGGGCTGGGTGCGCACCGACCACACGGCGGTGGCCATGAGCCCGTCGCCGCCGGCGAGTTCGACGGTGGCGCCCAGCAGCGGGTGGCCGGGCGCGCCCAGGCCGGCGGCGGTGACGTCGCCGCTGCCGCCGCCCGGGCGCGGCCAGAACCGCTGCCGCTGGAAGGCGTACGTCGGCAGCGGCACCGGGCGGGCGGGGGTGCCGGCGAGGAAGGCGTCCCAGGCGACGGCGGCACCGTGCGCCCAGGCGTCGGCCAGGGAGGTGCGGAAGCGGGCGAGCCCGCCCTCGTCGCGGCGCAGCGTGCCGACGGCCGCCGCGGCGGCGCCGGCGTCCTGTGCGGTCTCCTGCACCCCGGCGATCACCACCGGGTGCGGGCTGACCTCGGCGAAGACGCGGTGGCCGGCGCGCAGCAGGGTGCGGGTGGCCTGCTCGAACTCCACGGTGCGGCGCAGGTTGCGGTACCAGTAGGCGGCGTCGAGCGCGGTGGTGTCGAGCAGGTCGCCGGTGACGGTGGAGCAGAAGGGGATGTCGGCGGGGCGGGGGGTGATGCCGTCGAGGAGGGTGAGCAGTTCGTCCTCGATCCGCTCGACCTGGGCGGAGTGGGAGGCGTAGTCGACGGGGATCCGCTTGGCGCGCACGCCGTCCTGCTCGCAGGCGGCGATCAGTTCGCCGAGGGCTTCGGGGGTGCCGGAGACGACGGCGGAGCCGGGGCCGTTGACGGCGGCGACGGAGATGTCCTCGCCCCAGGCGGCGATGCGTGCGCGGACGGCGTCGGCGGGCTCGGCGACGGACACCATGCCACCCCGGGCGGACAGTTCGCGGGCGATGGCCTGGCTGCGCAGCGCGACGACCTTGGCGGCGTCCTGCAGGGAGAGGGCGCCGGCGACGGCCGCGGCGGCGATCTCGCCCTGCGAGTGGCCGAGCACCGCGGCGGGGCGCACCCCGTGGGCGCGCCAGACCTCGGCGAGGGAGACCATCACGGCCCACAGGGCGGGCTGGACGACGTCGACGCGGTCCAGGCCGGGGGCCCCGTCCTCGCCGCGCAGAACGGCGGTCAGGGACCAGTCGGTGTACGGGGCGAGGGCGGCGGCGCACTCGGCGAGGCGTGCGGCGAAGACCGGGGAGTCGTCGAGGAGTTGGAGGGCCATGCCGGCCCACTGCGAACCCTGGCCGGGGAAGACGAACACCACTCCCCCGTCGCCGTCGGCGGTGCCCTGCAGCACGTGCGGCGAGGGTGCGCCGGTGGCGAGGGCGTCGAGGCCGGCGAGGAGGCCGGCGCGGTCGCCCGCGGTGACGGCGGCGCGGTGGTCCATGGCGGTGCGGCCGGTCGCCAGGGCGTGGGCGACGTCGTCGGGGGCGAGGCCGGGGTGGGCGCGCAGGTGTGCGGCGAGCAGCCGGGCCTGGTCGGCGAGGGCGGCCCCGGTGCGGGCCGACAGCGTCCAGGGCAGAGTGGGCTCGGGCTTCCCGGCCGGCTGCTGCTCGTCGGCGGCGTCGGTGGGGGCTTGTTCGAGGATGATGTGGGCGTTGGTGCCGCTGATGCCGAAGGAGGAGACACCGGCGCGGCGGGGCCGCCCGGCGTCGGGCCATGCGGCCTCCTCGGCGAGCAGGGCGACGGCGCCGGCGCTCCAGTCGACGTGCGGGGTCGGCTCGTCCAGGTGCAGCGTCCTGGGCAGCACGCCGTGCTGCATCGCCAGGACCATCTTCATCACGCCAGCGACGCCGGCGGCGGCCTGGGTGTGACCGATGTTGGACTTCACCGATCCCAGCAGCAGGGGCCGTTCGGCGGGCCGATCCTGGCCGTAGGTGGCCAGCAGGGCCTGCGCCTCGATCGGGTCGCCGAGGGTGGTGCCCGTACCGTGCGCCTCGACGGCGTCCACGTCCGCCGGCTGCAGGCCCGCGCTGGCGAGGGCCTGGCGGATGACGCGCTGCTGCGAGGGCCCGTTGGGGGCGCTCAGCCCGTTGGACGCGCCGTCCTGGTTGACGGCGGAGCCGCGCACCACGGCCAGGACGGGGTGTCCGTTGCGGCGCGCGTCGGAGAGGCGCTCGACGAGCAGCAGGCCGACGCCCTCGCTCCAGCCGGTGCCGTCGGCCGCCGCGGAGAACGGCTTGCACCGCCCGTCCGCGGCCAGGCCGCGCTGGCGGGAGAACTCCACGAAGGAGTACGGGGTGGCCATCACCGTCACGCCACCGGCGAGGGCGAGCGTGCACTCGCCCGAGCGCAGCGACTGGACGGCCATGTGCAGGGCGACCAGCGAGGAGGAGCAGGCGGTGTCGACCGTGACGGCCGGGCCCTCGAAGCCGAAGGTGTAGGACAGGCGGCCGGAGACCACGCTGGCGGCGTTGCCGGTCAGCAGGTGGCCGGCGACCTCGTCGCGCGCGGCGTCGAGGATGCTCTGGTAGTCCTGCGCGTTGGTGCCGGCGAACACACCGGTGCGCGAGCCGCGCAGCGACTCGGGGTCGATGCCGGCGCGCTCCATCGCCTCCCAGGCGGTCTCCAGCAGCAGCCGCTGCTGGGGGTCCATGGCCAGGGCCTCGCGCGGGGAGATGCCGAAGAAGCCGGCGTCGAAGGCGGCGACGTCGGGCAGGAAGCCGCCCTCGCGGGCGTAGCTGGTGCCCTGGTGGTCGGGGTCGGGGTGGTAGAGGCGGTCGAGGTCCCAGCCGCGGTCGGTGGGGAAGGCGGTGATGCCGTCGGCGCCGTCGGACAGCAGCCGCCAGAAGTCCTCGGGGGTCGCGGCGCCGCCGGGGAAGCGGCAGGCCATGGCGACGATGGCGACCGGCTCGTCGGTGCCGGCGGCCGCGGCGGCGGGAGCGGCGGGCGCGTCCGGTCCGGTGGTGCCCAGGAGTTCCGCGCGCAGGTGGCGGCCGACGGCGGCGGGCGTGGGGTGGTCGAAGAGCAGGGAGGCGGGCAGACGCAGGCCGGTGGCGGCGGCCAGGCGGTTGCGCAGTTCGACGGCGGTCAGGGAGTCGAAGCCGAGGTCGCGGAAGGCGCGCCGGGTGCCGACGGCGTCGGTGGAGGCGTGCCCGAGGACGGCGGCGACCTCGGTGCGGACCACGTCGACCAGGACGCGTTCCTGCTCTGCGGCGGGAATTGCGGCCAGGCGTTCGCGCAGCGGCGACTGCGCCGCCGCGCCGGGCGCCGTTGGGCCGGTGGGGGCGAGGGCGCGGGCGGCCTCGGGCAGGTCGCCGATCAGGGCGCTGGGGCGGGCGGCGGTCAGGGCGGGGGCGTAGGCGGCCCAGTCGATGTCGGCGACGGTCAGCTGTGCGGTGCCGCCGGTCACGGCGTGCCCGAGTGCGGCGAGCGCGGTGCCGGGCGCCAGGGGGCGCAGGCCGTCGCGGCTCATGCGCCCGGCGAGGTTCTCGCCGGTGGCGGCCATGCCGGCCCCGGCCCACGGCCCCCAGGCCAGGGAGGTCGCCGGCAGGCCGTGCTGCCGGCGCTGTTCGGCGAGGGCGTCGAGGTAGGCGTTGGCGGCGGCGTAGTTGGCCTGACCGGGGTTGCCGACGACGCCGGTGATGGAGGAGAACAGCACGAAGAACGACAGGTCGTGATCGCGGGTCAGCTCGTGCAGGTGCCGGGCGGCGACGGCCTTGGGGGCCAGGACGGCCGCGAGCCGCTCGGGAGTGAGGGTCTGCAGGATCCCGTCGTCGAGGACGCCGGCGGCGTGGACGACGCCGGTGAGGTCGTCGATGCCGGCCAGCAGGGCGGCCAGCGCCTCGCGGTCGGCGGCGTCGCAGGCGGCGAGGGTCACGCGAGCGCCGAGGGCCTCGAGTTCGGTGACGAGGTCGGCGGCGCCGGGGGCGTCGGGGCCGCGCCGGCCGGTGAGGACGAGGTGGGTGGCACCGGCCTCGGCCAGGCGGCGCGCCACGTGGGCGCCGAGGGCGCCGGTGCCGCCGGTGACCAGGACGGTGCCGTGCGCCTGCCAGTCGGTGTCGGTCGTGGCGGTGGTCCGGGTCAGGCGGCGGGCGAGGACGCCGGCGGGCCGGACGGCGACCTGGTCCTCGCGGCCGTCGGCGAGGACGTGCAGGAGCGCGGTGGCGGTGCGGGCGTCGGCCGTGGCGGGCAGGTCGGCCAGGCCGCCCCAGACGCCGGGGTGTTCGAGCGCGGCGACCCTGCCCAGGCCCCAGACCTGGGCCTGGACGGGGCTGGTGAGCGGGGAGCGCTCGCCGGCCGCGACGGCGCCGCGGGTCGCGCACCACAGGGGTGCGCCGGCGTCGGCGGTCTCCAGGGCGCGTACGAGGGTGACGGTGGCGGCGAGGCCGAGGGGCACCGAGGGGTGGGCGGGGTGCGGGCGTTCGTCGAGGGCGAGGAGGGACAGGACGCCGGCGAACGGCGCGTCCTGGGCGAGGGCGGCGGTCAGCCGGCCGGTCAGGTCCGCTGCGTCCGCGGCGCAGTCCAGGGTGAGGCGCTCGGCGCGCAGGCCGCCGTCGCGGGTGAGGGCGTCGGCGAGGCCGGCGGCCCAGGCGTCGTCGTCGGTGCCCTCGGGCAGCAGGAGCAGCCAGCGGCCGTCCGGGATGCGGGCGGTGCCGCCGGTGACGGGGGTCCAGGTGGTGCGGTAGCTCCAGGCGTCGGCGGCGGCGCGGGTGGTGCGCCGGCGCCGCCAGGCCGACAGGGTGGGCAGGATGCCGCCGAGGGTGGCCTCGGCGTCCGCGCCGTCGAGGGCCAGGACGGCCGACAGGGCCCGGGTGTCCTGGCGTTCGACGGCCTCCCAGAAGTCGGCGTCGACGGCGTGGGTCTCGGCCGGGGAGGGCTCCGTGTCCGCGGCGTCGCCCGGGGTGAGCCAGTAGTGCTCGCGCTGGAAGGCGTAGGTGGGCAGGTCGACGCGGCGGGCGCCGGTGCCGTCGAAGAAGGCGGCCCAGTCGGTGCGCACTCCGCGGGCGGCCAGGGCGGCGACGGCCTCGGCGAGGGCGCGCGGCTCGGGGCGGTCGGCGCGCAGCAGCGGTACGAGCGCGGGCGCGGCTTCGGCGGGGGTGTCCGGGGCGTCCGGGGTGAGGCAGTCCTGGACCATCGGGGTCAGCACGGCGCCGGGCCCGAGTTCGGCGTACGCGGTGACGCCCGCGGCCTCGAGGGTGCGCACGGCGTCGTGGAAGCGGACGGGTTCGCGCACCTGACGGACCCAGTACGCGGCGGAGCACAGCTCGTCCGCGTCGGCGAGGGCACCGGTGAGGGTGGAGACCAGGGGGATGCGCGGGGCGTGGAAGGTGATGCTCTCGGCGACGCGCCGGAAGGCGTCGAGCATGCCGTCCATGTGCGGGGAGTGGAAGGCGTGGCTGACGCGCAGCCGCTTGGTGCGGCGGCCGCGCGCCTCCCACTGGGCGGCGACGGCGGTGACGGCGTCCTCGTCGCCGGAGACGACGACGGAGGCGGGGCCGTTGACGGCGGCGAGGGCGCAGCGGTCGCCCAGGCCGGCGAGGGAGGAGGTGATCTCCTCCTCGGTGGCCTCGACGGCGACCATGGCGCCGCCTTCGGGCAGCGCCTGCATGAGGCTGCCGCGGGCGGCGACCAGGCGGGCGGCGTCGGACAGGTCGAACACGCCGGCCACATGGGCGGCGGCCACCTCGCCGATGGAGTGGCCGGCCAGGAACCGGGGGGTGACGCCCCAGGAGGCGAGCAGCCGGTGGAGGGCGACCTCGACGGCGAACAGGGCCGCCTGGGTGTACACGGTGCGGTCCAGCAGCGCGGCCTCGGGGGTGCCGGGCTCGGCGAGGGCGACGTCGGCGAGCGGGTGCTCGACGTGCGGGGCGAGGTGGCGGTCGAGCTCCGTGCACACCTCGTCGAAGGCCGCGGCGAAGACCGGGTGCGTACGGTGCAGGGCGCGCCCGGCGCCGGCGCGCTGGGCGCCCTGGCCGGCGAGGAGGAAGGCGGTGGTGGCCTGGGCGGCGACGCCGGTGGCCAGGCCGGCGGCGGCGCGGCCGGCGGCGAGCGCCTCCAGGGCGGCGAGGTGCTCCTCGCGGCTGCCGGCCACGACGAAGGCCCGGTGTTCGAGCAGCGGGCGGGTCAGGGCGAGGGAGCAGGCGATGTCGGCGGTGTCCTGCTCGGGGCGGGCGCGCAGGTGGGCGGCGAGGCGTGCGGCCTGGGCGCGCAGGGCGTCGGCGGAGGCGGCCGACAGGGCCCAGGGCAGGACGCGGCCGGCGGGGGCGGCGGGCCGCTCCTCGTGCCGTTCCTCCTGGACGGGGGCCTGTTCGAGGACGACGTGGGCGTTGGTGCCGCTGACGCCGAAGGAGGAGACGGCGGCGCGGCGCGGGCGGTCGCCGGCCGGCCAGGGCTCGGCCTCGGTCAGCAGGCGGGCGTGGCCGGCGCTCCAGTCGACGTGCGGGGTGGGCTCGTCGAGGTGGAGGGTCCGGGGCAGCACGCCGTGGTGCATGGCCAGGACCATTTTGATGACGCCGGCGACACCGGCCGCGGCCTGGGTGTGGCCGATGTTCGACTTCAGGGAGCCGAGCAGGACGGGGCGGTCGGCGGGGCGCTGCTGTCCGTAGGTCGCCAGCAGGGCGGTGGCCTCGATGGGGTCGCCGAGGGTGGTGCCGGTGCCGTGCGCCTCGACGGCGTCCACGTCCGCGAGCTGCAGGCCGGCGTTGGCGAGGGCGGCGCGGATGACGCGTTGCTGGGAGGGCCCGTTGGGGGCGGTCAGGCCGTTGGAGGCGCCGTCCTGGTTGACGGCGGAGCCGCGGACGACGGCGAGCACGGGGTGTCCGTTGCGGCGCGCGTCGGAGAGCCGCTCGACGAGCAGCAGGCCGACGCCCTCGCTCCAGCCGGTGCCGTCGGCCGCCGCGGAGAACGGCTTGCACCGCCCGTCCGCGGCCAGGCCGCGCTGGCGGGAGAACTCGACGAACATCTGCGGCGTGGACATCACGGTGGCCCCGCCCACCAGGGCGAGGGTGCACTCGCCCTGGCGCAGCGAGTGGACGGCCAGATGGAGGGCGACCAGCGAGGAGGAGCAGGCGGTGTCGACGGTGACGGCGGGGCCTTCGAGGCCGAGGGTGTAGGAGATGCGGCCGGAGGAGACGCTGATGGCGTTGCCGGTCAGCAGGTGCCCGCCGGCCTCGCCGGCCTGCCGCGCGGCGGCGCGGGAGCCGGCCGAGCGCGGGGTGGCGGCCGTGCCCAGCGAGGCGGCGTCGTAGCCGCCGTAGCCGGTGCCGACGAAGACGCCGGTGCGGGAGCCGGCGAGGGTGGCCGGGTCGATGCCGGCCCGCTCGACGGTCTCCCACGCGGTCTCCAGCAGCAGCCGCTGCTGGGGGTCCATGGCGAGCGCCTCGCGCGGCGATATGCCGAAGAAGCCGGCGTCGAACTCCCCGGCGTCGTGCAGGAACCCGCCCTCGCGGGCGTAGGTGGTGCCCGGGTGGGCGGGGTCGGGGTCGTAGAGCGCGTCGAGGTCCCAGCCGCGGTCGGCGGGGAAGCCCGAGACGGCGTCCACGCCGCCGCCGACCAGCTCCCACAGCTCCTCCGGCGAGCGCACCCCGCCGGGGTAGCGGCAGCCCATGGCCACGATGGCGATGGGCTCGCGCCGGCGCTGCTCGCTCTCGCCCAACTGCTGGCGGGTGTCGTGGAGGTCAGCGATGGCGCGCTTGAGGTACTCGCGGAGCTTCTCCTCGTTCGACATCAGGACGTCAACCCCTCGGTGATATGCCGGAGCCGGACCGGGGCACAGACCTGCCGGCTGCCGACACTCACGTCTGACCCTTCTTCCGGGCCCATCCTCGTCAAGGTCGACTGCGGGTTTCCCTAGAGTGAGGGCGGCACCTCCTCCGGTGGGCCGGTCAGGAGGCGGACGGCCTGGCGGACGAGGTGGCGATCCAGGGCCGCCGAGCGGGTGCCGGTCAGGGGCAGGACGGTGCGGCGGCGGCCGCCCTCGGTGACCTCGTAGTCCAGGCCGAGGCGGTCCATGAACTCCACCGAGTCGGCGCCCGCGCGGTCGTGCAGGTCGTAGCGGACGGCGATCCCGACGGTGGCGCCGGGGCCGGGGGCCAGGGCCGCGGCGGTCAGGGCGCTCACTCCGCCCATCCAGCCGGAGGACAGCAGCACCGGGGAGGCGGCGGGTGCGACGGCGGCGAGGGCGGCCGCGCGCTGCAGCCGGGACGTCCAGCGGGTGATGTTCACGTACGGGACGCCGCCGCGCAGGGCGGCGCGCAGGACGCGGTCGTCGGGGTCGTTGACCGTGCCGACGACGACGCGGACGGGTGCGGAGAAGGGCCGGGGGTCGGCGAGGTGCCACTGGCGGACGGTCGCGCCGGTCTCGTCGGCGAGGGCCCGCCCGCGGGCGGGGGTGCGGCCGGTGAGGTCATGCGACCTAGGGCACTCAATGGGATTCTGACACGGCACCAGGAGGTCTTGCGGCTGCGGATATCCTGATTTTCCTGGGCACGCAGGACGAACAGTGACAGGGAGACACGTGGTGACGTGGCGTCGGAAGCGGTCGGCCGGGATGGTGGCGGCGATATGCGCGGTGGGCATCGCGCTGACAGGGTGCGGGAAGTCCGACAGCAAACAGCAGGACAAGCCGAACGGGAGCGCCTCCCCCGGCTCTGCGGCGTCGTCGTCGGCGCCCGCGTCACCGGGGGGCGGCGGCAAGAACGGCGCCAAGGAGGTCCTGCCGCAACTGCCGTCGGCCGCGCAGGCCCGTACGGAGCTGGGGAAGCTGACCGTGGCCGCCCAGCGGTCGATGTCCGGATACAGCCGGGCCGCGTTCCCGCACTGGGCCCAGCAGGGCGACAAGTGCGACACCCGGGAGACGGTGCTGGCGCGTGACGGCCAGGACGTGAAGAAGGACGACCAGTGCCGGGCGGTCTCCGGCACCTGGTACAGCCTGTACGACGGCAAGACGTTCACCAAGGCCTCGCAGGTCGACATCGACCACATCGTGCCCCTGGCCAACGCCTGGCGTTCGGGTGCCGACCAGTGGACCACGGAGAAGCGCAAGCAGTTCGCCAACGACCTGACGCACCCGCAACTGCTGACGGTCTCGGCCGCGACCAACCGCTCGAAGGGCGATCAGGGCCCTGACCAGTGGCAGCCGCCGGCCAAGGACGCCTGGTGCGTCTACGGCCGTGCCTGGACGTCGGTGAAGTCGACCTACGGGCTGACCGTCACCGACGGGGAGAAGAAGATGCTCGACACGATGCTGGGTACCTGCCGCTCATGACACGACAGCACGAGCAGTACGTGGACGAGGTGCTCGCCGGCCCCGGCGGGGCGATGACCGACGAGGTCGGCGTCATCACCGGCGACCTCACGGTCGTCACCGCCGGTCGCGCGGACGGGCGGGCCGACGTCCACGTGCAGTACACCGGCGCCGAGGAGTGGTACGTCCTGACCGGCAGTCCCGCCTCCGTGCCCGCCGCCGGCCTGCACGCCCTGCACCGGGCCGTGCTGGAGGCCGTGCGGGCCGGCGGCGGTGCCGAGGTGCCGAAGGAGTGAGGGGACGAGCGGGCCGGTCGGCCCGCTCGTCCCCGCGCCATCGGCGGCCGGTCAGCGACCGGTGGTCAGCGACGCCAGCCACTCCTGCATGATGCGCGCGGTCTGCTCGGAGTCCTCGCGGACCATCGACAGGTGGTCCGCGTCGACCCTGCGCACGTGGGCCGAGGGGATCAGCGGCTTGTCGTCGCCGTCGGCGGCCGCGGAACCGCCGGCCAGCAGGTCGCGCGCGCAGTTCACCATCAGCACGGGGGCGCTGGTGTGGTGCACCTCCAGCTGGTTGAGCAGCACCATCCAGCGGCCCATGGCCGACAGCCGGGAGTTGGTCATCCGCACCGGGGAGCTCTCCTCGCCGGTGAAGTTCAGCCGCATCATGCCCGCGTAGTCGATGCCCTCGTCGCTGTTGTGCTGGATGCTGAGGGTGTCGAGGAGGATCACCGCCTCGGGGCGGATGCCCCACGTGCTCTCCAGCAGGCCCGCCGCCGCGTAGGCGAAGGAGCCGCCGGAGGAGTGGCCGACCAGGACGAAGGGCTCCCCGTCGCTGGCCCGCAGGGCGCTCTCGGCGATGACCCGGGTGGCGCTCTCGGGCGTGGCGGGCAGCCGCTCGCCGGTCGCGAAGCCGATCAGCGGCAGGGCCTGGACGTCGCGCTGCCCACGGAAGTGGGCGGCGAGCCGGGCGTACTGGTGCACGCCGCCGTTGGCGGTGGGGGCGCTGACACAGATCAGGCGCGGCCTGCCCGGCCCCTCGGCCAGGGCCGCCGCCAGCGGCAGGTCCTCCAGTTCGGCCGTGGCCTCGAACGTCGGTCGCAGGGCGGCCACGGTCGCCAGCATGCGCTGGGCCTCGGGCAGCTTGCCGCCCGTCATCGCGTCGAGGAAGAGCCGCTCCAGCGAGTCGATCTCCACCTCGCCGGACGGCACCCGCAGCCCCTCGGCAGCGCCCTCCGGGCCCGGCTGCGCGGCCAGTTCGCTGCGCAGCCAGGCGGCCAGGTCGGCGGGCGTCCGGCTGTCGAAGACCAGCGTGGCCGGCAGCCGCAGGCCGGTGACGGCGGCGAGGCGGTTGCGCAGCTCCACCGAGGTGAGCGAGTCGAAGCCCAGCTCGTAGAAGTCGCGCTTGGCCTCGATCTCCTTCGGCGAGGCGTAGCCGAGCACGGCCGCGGCCTCGGTGCGCACGAGGTCGACGACGTGGCGTACCCGCTCGGCCTCGCCCATCTCCAGCAGCTGCCGGGTGAAGGACACGGGCGTGCCGGCCGCGCCGGAGGCGGTGGCGGCGGCGCGCCGGCCGCCCTTGACCAGGCCGCGGAAGAGCGGCGGCACGTCGCCGACCGGGCGCATCGTGCCGGCGGCCAGGCCCAGCGGGACGATCAGCGGCTCGTCCTCGGACAGGGCGGCGGTGAACAGGCGCAGTCCGTGCTCGACCGACAGCGGCGGCATGCCGCCGGACTGCATGCGCTGGACGTCGGCCTCGCTCAGCGAGCTGGTCATGCCCGCGTCCTGCGCCCAGGGGCCCCAGGCCAGTGACGTGCCGGGCAGGCCGAGGGCGCGGCGGTGCTGGGCGAGGGCGTCGAGGAAGGCGTTGGCGGCGGCGTAGTTGCCCTGGCCGGGGCTGCCCATGACGCCCGCGACGGAGGAGAAGGCGACGAAGGCGGCCAGGTCGGGCGCGTGGTCGCGGGTGAGTTCGTGCAGGTGCCAGGCGGCGTCCGCCTTCGGCCGCAGCACGCCCGACAGGCGGCCTGCGTCCAGGGAGGTGATCACACCGTCGTCCAGGACACCAGCCGTGTGGATCACGGCGGTCAGCGGGTGCCGGGCGGGGATCGCGGCCAGGGTCGCGGCGAGCGCGTCCCGGTCGGCGGCGTCGCAGGCCACGACGGTGGGCCGGGCGCCCAGCTCCTCGAGTTCGGCGACGAGTTCGGCCGCGCCGGGTGCGGCGGGGCCGCGGCGGCTGGTCAGCAGCAGGTGCCGCACCCCGGCGCGGGCCAGGTGCCGTGCCAGGTGCCCGCCGAGGGCGCCGGTGCCACCGGTGATCAGTACGGTGCCGTCGGGGCGCCAGGGCACCTCGCCGGCGGGTGCACTGGGCAGGGCGGCGAGCCGGCCCACGCGCAAGGACCCGTCCCGGACGACGAACTGGGCGTCGCCGCCGGACAGCGGCCCGGACAGCCGGGACAGCGCGGCGGCCGCGTCGGCGTCCTCGTCCAGGTCCAGCAGGACGAACCGGTCCGGGTGTTCGGCGTGGGCCGAGCGCACCAGACCCCACACCGCGCCGGCGGCGAGGTCCGTGACCGTGTCCTTGGCGTCGGCGCGGACGGCGCCCCGGGTGAGGAGGACCAGGCGGGCGGCGGCGAAGCGGTCCTCGGCGAGCCAGGCCTGCACGAGGTCCAGGGCGTGGGCGGTCACCTCGTGGACCGCTGCCGGCACGTCGCCGCCGGTCGGCCCGGCGACGGGGACGACGACGAGCTCCTCGCCGCCGGAGAGGGCGGCCAGCTCCGCCGCCGAACCGGCGCCCAGCGCGCCGAGCGTGGCGGTACGCGGCGCGGGAGCGGTGCTCGCCTCGGGGGCGGGCACCCAGGCGACGTGGAACAGCGGCTCGCGCGCCCGGGCGGCAAAGACCTCCTCGGACGGGGCCCGCAGGACGAGGGTTTCCGCCGACAGGACGGGCGCGCCGTCGGCGTCGACCGCGGTCAGGGAGACGCTGTCGTCGCCGGTACGCGTCAGGCGCGCCCGCAGCGCCGAGGCGCCCGCGGCGTGCAGGGAGACGCCGTGGAAGGAGACGGGCTGGGCGATGACGTCCTCGTCGCCGGCGCCGGCGAAGCCGGCGGCGTGCGTGAGGGCGTCCAGCAGCGCCGGGTGGATGCCGAAGTACTGGGCGTCGCCTGCGGCCTCGCCCGTCAGTTCGGCCTCGGCGAACGCCTCGTCGCCGCGCACCCACACCGCGCGCAGGCCCTGGAAGACCGGGCCGTAGGGGGTGCCGTCGTAGAAGCCGTCGAGGTCGACGGCGCTCGCGCCGGCGGGCGGCCACGAGGCGGCGTCCAGTCCGGTGATCCTGGCGCCGGGGGTGAGCACGCCGGTGGCGTGTTCGGTCCACGGCTCCTCGGTGGCGCCCTCCGGACGGGAGTGGAAGCGCACCTCGCGCGCTCCCGCCTCGTCGGGTGCGCCGATCCACACCTGCAGCGTCAGGGCCGTGCCGGAGCCGGCCAGGGCCAGCGGGGTGGTGACGGTGAGCTCCTCGATGCGGTCGCAGCCGACCTGGTCGCCGGCGCGGACGGCCAGTTCGACGAAGCCGGCGGCCGGCAGGACGACCGCGTCGCCCACCGTGTGGTCGGTGAGCCAGCCGTGCACCTGCAGCGACAGGCGGCTGGTGAAGAGCACTCCCCCGGACCCGGCCAGCTGCACGGCGGCACCCAGCAGCGGGTGGTCCGTGGAGACCATGCCGGCGGAGGTCACGTCGCCGGTGAGGGCGACGGGCCGCGGCCAGTAGCGCTCGCGCTCGAAGGGGTACGTCGGCAGGTCGGTGCGCCGCGCGCCGGAACCGGCGTACCAGGCGGTCCAGTCGACGCCGACGCCGGCGACGTGCAGGTGGGCCAGGGCGGTCAGCAGGGCGGTGTTCTCCGGCCGGTCCTTGCGCTGGGCGGGGACGGCCACCGGCTGCTGCTCGGGGTCCAGGATGCGCTGCGCGAGCGCGGTCAGGACGCCGTCGGGGCCCAGTTCGAGGAAGGCGGTGGCGCCTTCGGCGGCGAGCGTACGGACGCCGTCGGCGAAGCGGACGGTCTCGCGCACGTGCCGCACCCAGTAGTCGGCGGAGCCGAGCTCCTCGGGCCCGGCGAGGGCGCCGGTGACGTGGGAGACGACGGGGACGGCCGGCGGGTGGTAGGTCAGGCCCTCGGCAACGGCGCGGAAGTCCTCCAGCATCGGCTCCATCAGGGGCGAGTGGAAGGCGTGGCTGACGGTCAGCCGCTGGGTCTTGCGGCCCTCGGCGGCCAGTTCGCCGGCGATGCGCAGCACCGTGGCCTCCTCGCCGGCGATCACGACGGCGTCGGGGCCGTTGACGGCGGCGACGGCGACGCCGGCGACGAGGCGGGCGGTCACCTCCTCCTCGGTCGCCTGGACGGCGACCATGGCACCGCCGGCGGGCAGCGCGTCCATCAACCGCGCGCGGGCGGCGACCAGGGTGCAGGCGTCGTCGAGAGACAGCACACCGGCGACGTGGGCCGCGGCGATCTCACCGATCGAGTGGCCCGCGACGTAGTCGGGCGTGACGCCCCAGGACTCCACCAGCCGGAACAGGGCCACTTCGAAGGCGAACAGGGCGGGCTGGGTGAAGCCCGTCTCGTTCAGCAGCCGGCCGTCGTCGTCGAACATCACCTCGCGCAGCGGCCGTTCCAGCTCGGTGTCGAGGTGGGCGGCGACGGCGTCCAGGGCCTCGGCGAACACCGGGAAGCGCCCGTACAGCTCCCGGCCCATGCCCGGGCGCTGCGCGCCCTGGCCGGAGAAGAGCACGGCGAGCGGACCGGCCGCCGCACCGGCGTGCCCGCGGGCGGCCTCGACGGTCTCCACCCTCCCGTCCTCGTCCGCCGCGGAGGCCAGCAGCACGGCCCGGTGCTCGAACACCGAGCGCCCGGCCGCGAGCGAGTAGCCCACGTCGGCGGGCCTGCGGCCCGGTTCGCCGGCCAGTGCGGCGAGCTGGTCGAGCTGCTGGGCCAGGGCGTCCTCGGTGCGGCCGGAGACCACCCACGGGACGGGACCGGTAACGGTTGCGCCGGCGGAGGGAAGCGCCCGGGTCCCGGGCTGTTCGAGGATGACGTGGGCGTTGGTGCCGGAGATGCCGAACGAGGACACGCCCGCGCGCCGCGGCCGGTCGCAGTCGGGCCACGGCCGGGCCTCCCGCAGCAGTTCGACGGCCCCCGCCGTCCAGTCGACGTG
This sequence comes from Streptomyces luteosporeus, assembly GCF_039532865.1. Lineage (NCBI taxonomy): Bacteria > Bacillati > Actinomycetota > Actinomycetes > Kitasatosporales > Streptomycetaceae > Streptomyces > Streptomyces luteosporeus. The sequence goes on along the minus strand of NZ_BAAASL010000011.1, from coordinate 182,351 downwards.
CGAGGAGGGCTCGTCGAGGTGGAGCGACGCGGGCAGGACGCCGTGCCGCAGGGCCATGACGGTCTTGATCACGCCGGCGACGCCGGCGGCCGCCTGGGCGTGGCCGATGTTCGACTTCAGCGAGCCCAGCAGCAGCGGCCGGTCCGCGTCGCGGTCCTGCCCGTACGTGGCCATCAGGGCCTGCGCCTCGATGGGGTCGCCGAGCGGCGTGCCGGTGCCGTGGCCCTCGACCGCGTCGACGTCGCGCGCCGTGAGACCGGCGGAGGCCAGGGCCTGGCGGATGACGCGCTGCTGGGACGGGCCGTTGGGCGCGGTCAGGCCGTTGGAGGCGCCGTCCTGGTTGACCGCCGAGCCGCGCACGACGGCCAGGACGGGGTGCCCGTTGCGGCGGGCGTCGGAGAGGCGCTCCAGGACGAGCATGCCCACGCCCTCCGACCAGGCGGTGCCGTCGGCCGCGTCGGAGTACGCCTTGCAGCGGCCGTCGGGGGCGAGGCCGCCCTGGACGGTGAAGCCCGCGAAGCCCGCCGGTGTGGTCATGACGGTCACGCCGCCGGCCAGCGCCAGGTCGCACTCGCCGTCGCGCAGGGACTGCGCGGCCCAGTGCAGGGCGACCAGCGACGACGAGCAGGCCGTGTCGAGCGTGGCGGCCGGGCCCTCCAGGCCGAGGGTGTAGGAGATGCGGCCGGACATGACGCTGCTGGCCAGGCCGGTGCCGGTGTGGCCGGCGACGTCGTCGCGCGAGGTGGTCATCAGCTGGGCGTAGTCCAGCCCGTTGGTGCCGACGAAGACGCCCGTGGGGCTGCCCTGCAGGCGCTGCGGGTCGATGCCGGCCCGCTCGACGGCCTCCCAGGAGGTCTCCAGCAGCAGGCGCTGCTGCGGGTCCATCGCCAGGGCCTCGCGCGGCGAGATGCCGAAGAAGCCGGCGTCGAAGTCGGCGACGCCCTGCAGGAAGCCGCCCTCCAGCGTCGCGCTGCGGCCCCGGCCGCCGGGGCCTCCGGTGCGCAGGGTCTCCAGGTCCCAGCCGCGGTCGGTGGGGAACGGGGAGATGCCGTCGCGGCCCTCGGCGACCAGGCGCCACAGGTCCTCGGGCGAGCTCACCCCGCCGGGCAGCCGGCAGGCCATGCCGACGATGACGACCGGGTCGTCGGAGCGCGGCCCGGCGGCCGTGCCGCCCGCCTGCGCGTGGGCCGCGGCGTGCTCGCCGAGCAGTTCGGTGAGCAGGTGGCCGGCGAGCACCCGTGCGGTGGGGTGGTCGAAGACGGCGGTGGCGGGCAGGGCCACGCCGGTGGCCAGGCTCAGCCGGTTGGGCAGTTCGATGGCCGTCAGCGAGTCGAAGCCGAGGTCGCGGAACTTCTTGTCCGCCTCCACGGCCGCGGCGTCGGCGTACCCGAGCACCGCCGCGACGTGCGTGCGCACCAGCCCGACGACGGCCGGGGCGCGCTCGCCCGCCGGCAGCGCCAGCAGCCGTTCCCGCAGCGCGGAGCCGGCCGTCCGGGCGGACTCGCCGGGGACCTGCGCCGGCTGCTCGGCGGCCTGCCCGGTGCCGGTCAGCTCCCGCAGCAGCGGCCCGGCGCGCAGGGCGGCGAGGGCGTCGAGGGCGTGCTGCCGGCGCGTGTCGAGCAGGACGAGTACGGCCTCCGGGCGCGCGGCGGCCCGGCGTACGGCGGCCAGGGCGAGCTCCTGGTCCAGGGCCGGGTGGGCCGCGTGGCGCTGCGGTGCGGTGCCGGTGGCCGGCTCGCCGCCGGTCCAGGCGCCCCAGGCGAGGGCCGTCGCGGGAAGACCGGCGGCCCGGCGCCGGGTGGCCAGAGCCTCCAGCACGGCGCCCGCGGCGGCGAGGGCCGCCCGGCCGGGGGTGCCGAGCGGGGCCGCCACGGACGTGCACAGGACGAAGGCGTCGAGGCCGTGGTCGCGGGTCAGCTCGTCGAGGTTGCGGGCGGCCTGCGCCGTGGCGGACAGGAGCGCGGTGAGGCGCTCGGGGGTCAGCTCGTCCAGCACGCCGTCGTCGGCGGATGCGGCGGCGTGGATGACGGCCGTGAGCGGGGTGTCCTCGGGGATGCCGGCCAGGACGGCCGCCAGTGCCTCGCGGTCGGCCGCGTCGCAGGCGACGACGTCGGCGTGCGCGCCGAGGTCGCGCAGGTCGGCGGCCAGTGCGCCGGCGCCCGGCGCGTCGGGGCCGCGCCGGCTCACCAGCACCAGCCGCTCGGCCCCGGCCTCGGCGAGGGTGCGGGCGATGCGGCTGCCCCGGCCGCCGGTGCCGCCCGTGATCAGGACGGTGCCGCGCGGCGTCCACGCGGCGTCGTCCGCGGCGGGCGCGGCCGGCACGAGCCGGCGTCCGTAGGCGGCGGAGGAGCGGATGGCGACCTGGTCCTCCCCGTCGCTGCCGGCCAGGACGGCGGCGAACCGCCGGGCCGCCCGGGCGTCCAGCTGCTCGGGCAGGTCCACCAGCCCGCCCCAGCGCGCCGGGTGTTCGAGCGCGGCCACGCGGCCGAGGCCCCACACCCCGGCCTGGGCGGCGCAGGCGGGGCGGTCGGAGCGGCCGACGGCCACGGCACCACGGGTGACGCACCACAGCGGTGCGGTGATGCCGGCGTCCCCGAGCGACTGCAGCAGCACGGCCGTGGCCACGGTCGCGACGGCGGGCGCCGCCTCGGTGCCGTCGGCGAGGGCGAGGAGCGAGACGACGCCGGTGAAGGCGTCCTCCTCCGCCGCGAGTTCGCGCAGCCGCTCGGCGAGTGCCGGGCGGTCCGTGGCCTCGCCGGCGCGCACGTCGACGGTCAGCAGCACGGTGTCGGTACCGACGGCCCGTACGACGTCCTGCATCCACGCGTCGTCGGGCGCGCAGTGCGCCGGGACGACGACCAGCCGGCGCCCGGCGGGGGGCGCCGTGCGCGGACCACCGGCCAGCGGCTTCCACGCCTCGCGGTGGCACAGCGCATCCAGCGCGGACCGGTCGCGCCGGTGCCGGCGCCAGGAGGTCAGGGCGGGCAGCACGGCGCCCAGGGCCTCGGCGCTGACGTCGAGGTCGGCGGCGAGGGCGGCGACGTCCAGGTCCTCGTCCTCGACGACGGACCAGAACGCGTCGTCGGCATCGGCCGGGGCCGGCGCGGCGGCGGCGCGCGTCCGCGGCCAGAACCGCTGTCCCTGGAAGGGGTACGTGGGCAGCTCGACGTGCCGGGCGCCCGCGCCCGTACCGGCGTACCAGGCGGGCCAGTCGACGCCGACGCCGGCGACGTGGAGGCGGGCGAGGGCGGTCAGCAGTGCCGTTTCCTCGGGGCGGTCCTTGCGCAGGGCGGAGACGGCCACCGGCTGCTGCTCGGGATCCAGGGTGTGCCGGGCGAGCGCGGTGAGCGTGGCGTCGGGACCCAGTTCGAGGAAGACGGAGGCGCCCCGGGCGGCGAGGTGGCGGATGCCGTCGGCGAAGCGGACGGTCTCGCGCACGTGGCGCACCCAGTAGTCGGCGGACCGCAGCAGGCCCGGTTCGGCCAGGGTGCCGGTGAGGTTGGAGACGACGGGAATGGCGGGAGCGGCGTAGGCGATGGCCTCGGCCACCCGCCGGAACTCCTCCAGCATCGGCTCCATGAGTGCCGAGTGGAACGCGTGACTCACGGGAAGGCGCTGCGCCTTCAGGCCCTCGGCGACGCGCAGAACCGCTGCCTCGTCACCGGAGACGACGACCGACCGCGGACCGTTGACAGCAGCAACGGACACACCGTCGATCAGACGGGAGCGGACCTCTTCCTCGGAGGCCTGCACGGCCACCATCGCGCCACCGGACGGCAACGCACTCATCAACCGCGCCCGCGCCGCCACCAGACGACACGCATCCTCAAGAGACAGCACCCCGGCAATGTGCGCGGCCGTGATCTCGCCGACGGAATGACCCGCAACGAAGTCGGGCTTGACACCCCAGGACTCCACGAGTCGGAAGAGCGCCACTTCGAAGGCGAAGAGGGCCGGCTGGGTGTAACCCGTCTCGTCCAGGCCCTCCGCCTCACCGGACATCACCGCACGCAACGGCCGCTCCAGCTCGGCATCGAGCAGCGCCGTCACCGCCTCCAACGCCTCCGCGAACACCGGGAAACGCTCGCACAGTTCGCTTCCCATACCGGCACGCTGAGCACCCTGGCCCGAGAACAGCACCGCAAGACCACCGGCCACATCACCGGCCACCCCACGCGCCACCTCGACCGCCTCACCGGCCCCCGACGCCAGCAGCACAGCCCGGTGGTCGAACACCGACCGTCCTGCCGCCAGGGAGAAGCCCACGTCGGCGGGTGAGAGCCCGGGGTGTTCGGCGACCCACTGCCGCAGCTGGGCGAGCTGGTCCGCCAGGGCCGCCTCGGACTTGGCCGAGACCGGCCAGGGAAGCGTCGCCGGGGCGGTGCCGGTGGCGTCCGCGCTGTCGCGCTCGTCGTTCTCCGGCGGTGCCTGCTCCAGGATGGTGTGCGCGTTCGTGCCGCTGATGCCGAAGGCCGAGACGGCCGCGCGGCGGGGCCTGCCGGTGTCGGGCCAGTCGGCCGGCTCCGTCAGCAGTTCGACGTCCCCGGCCGTCCAGTCGACGTGCGAGCTGGGGGTGTCGACGTGCAGGGTGCGCGGCAGCACGCCGTGGCGCATGGCCATGACCATCTTGATGATGCCGGCGACGCCCGCCGCCGACTGGGTGTGCCCGATGTTGGACTTGACCGAGCCCAGCAGCAGCGGCCGGTCGTCGGGGCGCCCCTGGCCGTACGTGGCGAGGACGGCCTGGGCCTCGATGGGGTCGCCCAGGGTGGTGCCCGTGCCGTGCGCCTCGACGGCGTCGACATCGGCAGTGGACAGGCCGGCGGCGGCCAGGGCCTGCCGGATCACCCGCTGCTGGGACGGGCCGTTGGGCGCCGTCAGACCGTTGGACGCACCGTCCTGGTTGACCGCACTCCCCCGCACGACTGCCAGCACCCGGTGACCGTTGCGACGCGCGTCCGACAACCGCTCCACCACCAGGACGCCCACGCCCTCGGACCAGCCGGTGCCGTCGGCCGCGTCCGCGAACGCCTTGCACCGGCCGTCCGTCGCCAGGCCGCCCTGCCGGGTGAAGCCGGGGAAACCGACGGAGGTGGACATGATGGTCACACCGCCGGCCAGGGCCAGGGTGCACTCGCCGGAGCGCAGGGCCTGGGCGGCCCAGTGCAGCGCGACCAGCGACGACGAGCAGGCCGTGTCGACGGTGACCGCCGGGCCCTCCAGCCCGAAGGTGTACGAGACGCGGCCGGAGACGACGCTGGCGGCGAGACCGGTGCTGGTGTGGCCCTCGATGTCCTCGTCGGAGTTCATCACCAGCATCGTGTAGTCCTGGCCGCCGGTGCCGACGAAGACGCCGGTGCGGCTGCCGCGCAGCGACGCGGGGTCGATGCCGGCCCGCTCGATGGCCTCCCACGAGGTCTCCAGCAGCAGGCGCTGCTGCGGGTCCATGGCCAGGGCCTCGCGCGGGGCGATGCCGAAGAAGCCGGCGTCGAACTCGGCGATGCCGTCGAGGAAGCCGCCCTTGGCGGTGGCGCTGCGGCCGCGGCCGTCGGGTCCGCCGGACAGCAGGGTCTCCAGGTCCCAGCCGCGGTCGGTCGGGAAGTCGGCGATGCCCTCGCGCCCGTCGAGCACCAGCTGCCACAGGTCCTCGGGGGACCGTACGCCGCCGGGGAGCCGGCAGGCCATGCCGACGATGACCACGGGGTCGTCGGCCGCTGCGGTGGCGACCGGGACGCCCCCGCGGACCTGCGCCTCGTCGTCGTGCTGGTCGAGCAGGAGGGTGAGGAGGTGTTCGCCGAGCGCGACGGGGGTGGGGTAGTCGAAGACGAGGGTGGCGGACAGCCGCAGGCCGGTGGCGTTGGTCAGGCGGTTGCGCAGTTCGACGGCGGTCAGCGAGTCGAAGCCCAGGTCCTGGAAGCCGCGCTTGGCGTCGACGGCCTTGGCGGAGGCGTGGCCGAGCACGGCCGCGGCCTCGGTCCGCACGAGGTCGGTGACGAACTTCGGGCGCTCCTCGTCCTGCAGGTCCCACAGGCGCCGGGTGAGCATGCCGGCGATGCCGGCGCCCTCGGCGGTGGTGGCGGCGGTGCGCCGGCCGGGCTTGACGAGGTCGCGCAGGACGGGCGGCACGGGGCCGGGTACGCGGACGGGCCCGGAGACGGTGCCGATGGCGACGAGGTGGCCGGCGTCGCAGGTGCCGGCGGCGTCGAAGAGGGCCAGGCCCTGCTCGACGGACAGCGGGGGCACCCCGGAGGAGGCGATGCGCTGCATGTCCGTCTCGGACAGCGAGCCGGTCATGCCGGCGGTCGCCGCCCACGCGCCCCACGACAGGGACTGGGCCGGCAGGCCGAGGGCGGTGCGGTGGCGGGCGAGGGCGTCGAGGAAGACGTTGCCGGCGGCGTAGTTGGCCTGGCCGCCGGCGCCGGTGACGCCGGAGATCGAGGAGAACAGCACGAACGCCGCGAGGTCGTGGTCCTTGGTGAGCTCGTGCAGGTGCCAGGCGGCGTCCGCCTTGGGGCGCAGGACGCGGGCGAGGCGCTCGGGGGTCAGCCAGGCGAGGACGCCGTCGTCGAGGATGCCGGCGGTGTGGACGACCGCGGTGAGCGGGTGGGCGGCGGGGATGCCGGCCAGGACGGCCGCGAGCGCGGCGCGGTCGGCGACGTCGCAGGCGGCGACGGTGACCTCGGCGCCCAGAGCGGTCAGTTCGGTGTGCAGGGCGGCGGCGCCGGGCGCGTCCGCGCCCCGGCGGCTCGCGAGGAGCAGGTGCTTGACGCCGCGTTCGGTGACGAGGTGGCGGGCGAGGCGGGCGCCCAGGCCGCCGGTGCCGCCGGTGATCAGTACGGTTCCTTCGGGGTCCCACGCGCGCGGCATGGTCAGCACGATCTTGCCGGTGTGCCGGGCCTGGCTCATGTGGCGGAACGCCTCGCGGGCCCGGCGGACGTCCCAGGTGGTCACCGGCAGCGGGTGCAGCGCGCCGTCGGCGAACAGGCCGAGGAGTTCGGCGAGGAGTCCGGCGATGCGGTCCGGGCCGGCCTCGGCGAGGTCGAAGGCGCGGTAGTGCACGCCGGTGAGGTCGTGCGGGTCGCGGACGTCGGTCTTGCCCATCTCCAGGAAGCGGCCGCCGGGGGCGGTCAGCCGCAGCGAGGCGTCGACGAACTCGCCGGCCAGCGCGTTGAGGACGACGTCCACGCCACGGCCGCCGGTGACCTCCCGGAAGCGCTCCTCGAAGTCGGTGGTGCGGGAGGAGGCGATGTGGTCGTCGGCGACGCCCAGGGCGCGCAGGGTGTCCCACTTGCCCTCACTGGCGGTGGCGAAGACCTCGGCGCCCAGGTGGCGGGCGAGCTGGATCGCGGCCATGCCGACGCCGCCGGCGCCGGCGTGGACGAGGATGCGCTGCCCGGCCCGCAGACCCGCCAGGTCCTTCAGGGCGTACAGGGCGGTGAGGAAGACCAGCGGCACGGAGGCCGCCTGCTGCATGCTCCAGCCGTCAGGCACCTTGGCCAGGACCCGGTGGTCGGCGACGGCCAGCGGGCCGAAGCCGCCGGCCACCATGCCCATGACGCGGTCGCCGGGGCGCAGGCCGGTCACGCCGGGCCCGGTCTCGACGACGGTGCCGGCGGCCTCGCCGCCCAGCAGCCCGGCCTCACCGGGGTACATGCCCAGGGCGTTGAGGACGTCGCGGAAGTTGACGCCGGCGGCCTGCACCCGGATCCGTACCTGGCCGTCGGTCAGGGGTGCGGCGGCGTCGGGGCAGGGGACGAGGGCCAGGCCGTCGAGGCTGCCCTTGGCCGGGCTGTCCAGGCGCCAGGGGCCGCCGTCCGGGGGCGGCAGCAGGCCGGCGGCCGGGCCGAGGTGGGCCAGGCGGCCCACGCGGACGACGCCGTCGCGCACGACGAACTGGGCGTCCCCGGTGGCCGAGAGGGCGGGCAGCAGGGGCAGGAGGTGGGTCAGGTCGCCGGTGTCGTCGAGGTCGGCGATCAGCAGCCGGCCGGGGTTCTCGGACTGCGCCGAGCGCACCAGGCCCCAGGCGGCGGCCGCGGCCAGGTCCCGTACGCCCTCGCCCTCGTCGGCGGAGACGGCGCCGCGGGTGACGAGGACGAGCCGCGCGTCGCCGGTCCGCTGGGGTGCGAACCACTCGTGCAGCAGCTCCAGGACGCGGGCGGTGAGCGCGTGCGCGGCGGCCGGTACGTCGTCCCCGGGGCCGGCCGTGCCGGACAGCGGCACCAGCACCAGGTCCTCGTCGCCGCGCAGGTCGGCGAGGGAGGCCACGACGGGGGCGGACACACCGGCGGGTGCCTCGGTGCCCAGGACCGCGCACCGCAGGCCGGCGGTGGGTTCGGCGTCGGGCGCGGGCACCCAGTCCAGCGAGAGCAGCGCGTCGTGCTCGGGGCTGCGGCGCGGGGTGCCCTGCACGGTGGCGGCCGAGCGGGCCCGCAGCGTCAGCTTGCGGGCGGAGAGCACCGGCGCGCCCTCGACGTCGGCCACGGCGAGGGAGACGGAGTCCTCGCCGGTCCTCGCGACGCGGGCTCGCACGACGCGGGCGCCGGCGGCGTGCAGGGAGACGCCCTGCCAGCCGAAGGGCATCAGCAGGGTGTTCTCGTCGCCGACGCCCGCGAAGCCGTGCGCGTGCAGGACGGCGTCGAGCAGGGCGGGGTGCAGCAGGAACGCGGCGGCGTCCTCGGCCGTGCCGTTCGGCAGGGCCGCCTCGACGAACGCCTCGCCCTCGCGCACCCACAGCGAGCGCAGCCCCTGGAAGGCGGGGCCGTACTCGGTGCGCTCGTAGAAGCCCTCCAGGTCCATGACGACGGCGTTGGCCGGGGGCCAGGCGGAGGCGTCGAACTCCGCCACGTGCTCGCCGGTGGCCAGCAGGCCGCTGGCGTGCTCGGTCCACGGCCGGTCGGCGGCGGCGTCCTCGGGACGCGAGTGGACGGTGACGGTACGGGCCCCCGACTCGTCGGGGGCGCCGGCCAGGACCTGCACCTGGACGGCGCCGTCCACGGGCAGGACGAGCGGGGCCAACAGCGTGAACTCCTCCACCCGGTCGCAGCCGACCTGGTCGCCGGTGCGCAGCGCCAGCTCCAGGAAGCCGGTGGCGGGGAAGAGCACCCGGCCGCCGATGGCGTGGTCGGCCAGCCAGGGGTGGGACTGCAGGGACAGCCGGCCGGTGAAGAGCACCTCGTCGGAGTCCGCGAGCGCCAGCGTCGCCCCGAGGAGCGGGTGCCCGGCGGGCAGCAGGCCGGCACCGGTCACGTCACCGGTGGCCGCGGCGGGGCGGGGCCAGTGGCGCTCGTGCTGGAAGGGGTAGGTGGGCAGGTCGACGTGCCGGGCGCCCGTACCGGCGTACCAGGAGGTCCAGTCGATGCCGACGCCGGCGACGTGGAGGCGGGCGAGGGCGGTGAGCAGTGCCGTTTCCTCGGGGCGGTCCTTGCGCAGGGCGGAGACGGTGACCGGCTGCTGCTCGGGGTCCAGGGTGTGCTGGGCGAGCGCGGTGAGGGTGGCGTCGGGGCCGAGTTCGAGGAAGACGGCGGCGCCTTCGGCGGCGAGCGTGCGGACGCCGTCGGCGAAGCGTACGGTCTCGCGCACGTGCCGCACCCAGTAGTCGGCGGAGCAGAGGTGCTCGGGGTCCGCGAGGTCACCGGTGAGGTTGGAGACGACGGGAATGGCGGGAGCGGCGTAGGCGATGGCCTCGGCAACGCGCCGGAACTCCTCCAGCATCGGCTCCATGAGCGCCGAGTGGAACGCGTGACTGACGGACAAACGCTGGGATTTCAGGCCCTCGGCGACGCGCAGAACCGCTGCCTCGTCACCCGAGACGACGACCGACTGCGGACCATTGACGGCAGCAATGGACACACCGTCGATCAGACGGGAGCGGACCTCCTCCTCCGACGCCTGGACAGCCACCATCGCACCACCGGAGGGCAGCGCACTCATCAACCGCGCCCGCGCCGCCACCAGACGACACGCGTCCTCAAGAGACAGCACGCCGGCGACATGGGCTGCGGCGATCTCGCCGATGGAATGACCCGCCACGAAGTCGGGCTTGATACCCCAGGACTCCACGAGCCGGAAGAGCGCCACTTCGAAGGCGAAGAGGGCCGGCTGGGTGTAACCCGTCTCGTCCAGGCCCTCCGCCTCACCGGACATCACCGCACGCAACGGCCGCTCCAGCTCGGCGTCGAGCAGAGCCGTCACCGCCTCCAACGCCTCCGCGAACGCCGGGAAACGCTCGTACAGTTCGCTTCCCATGCCGGCACGCTGAGCGCCCTGGCCCGAGAACAGCACCGCAAGACCACCGGCCACATCACCGGCCACCCCACGCGCCACCTCGATCGCCTCACCGGCGCCCGACGCCAGCATCACAGCCCGGTGTTCCAGGTGCGAGCGCTCGGTCGCCAGCGAGAATCCCACGTCGAGCGGGGAGGACAGCGCGGTCAGCGGCGACACCTGCTGCCACTGGGCGTCGAGCGCTGCCTCGGTCTTTCCGGACAGCAGCAGGGGCACCACGTCCGCTGCCACCGCCGGCTCCTCGGTCGGCGTCTCGACCGGTTCGGGCTGTTCCAGGATGACGTGGGCGTTCGTCCCGCTGATGCCGAACGAGGACACGCCCGCCCGCCAGGGCCGGTCCACCTCGGGCCACGGGCGCTCGTCCGTCAGCAGTTCCACCGCTCCGGCCGTCCAGTCCACGTGGGTGGACGGGGCGTCGACGTGCAGGGTGCGCGGCAGGACGCCCTCCTGCATCGCCATCACCATCTTGATGACGCCTGCGACACCCGCCGCGGCCTGCGTGTGGCCGATGTTGGACTTCACCGAGCCGAGCAGCAGCGGCCGGTCCGCCTCGCGGTCCTGGCCGTAGGTCGACAGCAGGGCTTGTGCCTCGATGGGGTCGCCCAGCGTGGTGCCCGTGCCGTGCGCCTCGACGGCGTCGACATCGGCAGTGGACAGACCGGCTGCGGCCAGGGCCTGGCGGATCACCCGCTGCTGCGACGGACCGTTCGGCGCCGTCAGACCGTTGGACGCACCGTCCTGGTTGACCGCCGAGCCACGCACGACCGCCAGCACCCGGTGACCGTTGCGGCGCGCGTCCGACAGCCGCTCCACCACCAGAATGCCCACGCCCTCGGACCAGCCGGTGCCGTCGGCCGCGTCCGCGAACGCCTTGCACCGGCCGTCGGCCGCCAGGCCGCCCTGACGGCTGAAGCCCGAGAAGCCCATGGGGGTCGACAGCACCGTCACGCCGCCCACCAGCGCCAGCGAGCACTCCCCGTTGCGCAGGGCGTGGGCGGCCAGGTGCAGCGCGACCAGGGAGGAGGAACAGGCCGTGTCGACGGTGACCGCCGGGCCCTCCAGCCCGAAGGTGTACGAGATGCGGCCGGACAGGACGCTGCCGGCCAGGCTGGTGCCGCCGTGGCCCTCGATGTCCTCCCGGGAGTTCATGACGACGCCGGCGTAGTCGACGCCGTTCGTTCCGACGAAGACGCCGGTCTTCGTGCCCTGCAGCGCGGCGGGGTCGATGCCCGCCCGCTCGAACGCCTCCCACGACGTCTCCAGCAGCAGCCGCTGCTGCGGGTCCATGGTGACGGCCTCGCGGGGCGAGATGCCGAAGAAGTCGGCGTCGAAGGCGGCGGCGTCGACGAAACCGCCCTGGGCGGTCGCGCTGCGGCCGCCGCCGTCGCCGGTGAGGGCGGCGAGGTCCCAGCCGCGGTCGGTCGGGAAGTCCGTGATGCCGTCGCGTCCTTCGTGCAGCAGCGCCCACAGCTCCTCGGGCGAGCGCACGCCGCCGGGCAGCCTGCAGGACATGCCGACGATGGCGATCGGCTCCTGCTTGCCCGACTCGGCCTCCAGCAGTCGTTGGCGGGTCTGGTGCAGATCGGCCGTGACCCACTTGAGGTAGTCAACGAGCTTGCTGTCGTTGGACATGTGACGTGGAACCTTCCCTGTGAATAGTGAGGCCGGGTCAGCGGTCGTTCAGACGGCCGAGCTCGTTGTCGATGAAGGCGAAGATCTCGTCCTCGCTGGCGGCCCCGATGCGCTCGGCGACCTCGGCGGTGCCGGCGGCCTGCGTCTCGCCGGCGCCGCGCCACTTCTCCAGCATGGTCAGCAGCCGGTTGGCGACGGCGGACCGGGTGAGGTCGTCGGGCGCGCCGGCGGCCAGGGCGGAGTCGAGGCGGTCGAGTTCGGCGAGCAGTGCGGTGGTGGCGTCGCCGCCTTCCGCCGGTCCGCCGTCCACGAGCTGGGAGACGAGGTGGTCGGCGAGGGCGGGGAGCGTGGGGTAGTCGAAGACGAGGGTGGCGGGCAGGCGCAGGCCGGTGACGGCGGTCAGGCGGTTGCGCAGTTCGACGGCGGTCAGCGAGTCGAAGCCCAGGTCCTGGAAGCCGCGCTTGGTGTCGACGGCCTTGGGCGAGGCGTGCCCCAGCACGCCGGCGACCTCGGTCCGTACGAGGTCGAGGGCGAAGCGGGGACGTTCGGCTGCGCGCAGGTCGCGCAGGCGCCGGGCGAGGCCGGCCGCCGCGGCCGCGCCGCCCGCAGTCCGGGCGGCCGTGCGCCGGCCGCCCTTGACCAGGCCGCGCAGCAGAGGCGGTACGTCGCCGGCGCTGCGCCGCGCCCCGCCGGCGGGGCCGATGGGGACGAGGTACGGTTCGCCGGAACCCGTGGCCGCGTCGAACAGGGCCAGGCCCTGGGCGGCGGAGAGCGGAGGCACGCCGGAGGCGGCGATGCGCTGCATGTCGGTCGCGGACAGTGTGCCGGTCATGCCGTCGGCCTGCGCCCATGCACCCCACGCCAACGACTGGCCCGGCAGGTCCAGGCGGCGACGGTGCTGAGCGAGAGCGTCGAGGAAGACGTTACCGGCCGCGTAATTCGCCTGTCCGGCACTGCCCATGACACCGGAAATCGACGAATAGACGACGAAGGCCGCCAGGTCCAGGTCGCGGGTCGCCTCGTGCAGGTGCCAGGCCGCATCGACCTTCGGCCGCAGCACCGCCGCAAGCCGCTGGGGTGTCAGCGACGTGATGACACCGTCATCCAACACACCCGCCGTATGGATGACAGCCGTCAGCGGATGCCGCTGCGGAATCGTCGCCAGCAGCTTCTCGACCGCGCGGCGGTCGGCCGTGTCACAAGCCACGACCGCAACCTCGGCACCCAGGGCGACCAGTTCGTCCTGCAGTGCCGCCGCACCCGGCGCCGCCGGGCCGCGCCGGCTGACCAGCAGCAGGTGCCGTACACCCCGCTCGGCCACCACATGGCGTGCCAGCAGACCGCCCAGGCCACCCGTACCGCCGGTGATCAGCACCGTGCCGTCCGGGTCCCATGCGGGTGCGGCCGGAGTCCGGGGCGTGCAGCGGGCCAGGCGCGGGAGGTGCAGGGTGCCATTGCGTACGGCGAACTGCGTCTCGCCGGTGGCCAGCAGGGCCGGGAGGTGCGGGAGCACGGCCTCGGGCCGGCCGCTGTCGTCGAGGTCGAGCAGGACGAACCGGTCCGGGTGCTCCGACTGCGCCGAGCGCACCAGGCCCCACACCGCGGTACCGGCCAGTCCCTCGCCGCCGCCGGAGACGGCGTTGCGGGTGACGAAGACCAGGCGCGAGGCGGCGAAGCGGTTGTCGGCGAGCCATTCTTGGACGAGGCCGAGGGCCCGGGCGGCAAGGTCGTGCACGGCGGACGGCACGGAGTCGCCGTCGGTGGGCGCGGTGGGCACCGGCACGACGACCAGGTCCGGGCCGGCGGGGACGTCCGCGAGCGTCGGCGCCTCGTCCGTGCCGAGCGTGACCCAGCGCAGGTTCTCGGCGGCGGCCGTGGTGTCGGAGGCCGGGACCCAGTCCAGGCGCAGCAACGACCCGTCCTCGGTGCCCTCTTCCTGCGCGGAGGACTGCGGGCGCAGGCGGAGCGACTCCGCCGAGAGCACGGGGGCTCCGGCGGCATCCACCGCTATGAGCGAGAATGCGTCGCCGGGCTGCCGGGTGAGGCGTGCTCGTACGGTGGCGGCGCCCGCGGCGTGCAGGCGCACGCCGGTCCAGGACCACGGTTCGCTTGCCGTGGTGCCGTCGGCGAGTTCGGCGGAGCGGGCCAGGGTCTCCAGCAGGTCGGGGTGGATGCCGAAGTACGCGGCGTCGGCGGCCGCCTCGTCGGTGAGGGCGGCTTCGACGAAGATCTCGTCGTCGCGGGTCCAGGCCGAGCGCAGGGCGTCGAGTCCGGGCAGGAGGTCGCCGGGGTCGGCGGCGGTGGCGTCGCAGGGCGGCCACTCGGTCGGGCCCGGGTCGGCGGGTTCCGTGGCCTGCGGCATCAGGACTGCGGTGGCGTGCTCGGTCCAGGGCAGGTCGGTGGGTGCGTCCTCCGGGCGGGAGAAGAAGCGTACGGTCCGCGTGCCGTCCTCGTCCGGGGCGTCGAGGCGCACCTGCAGGACGCGGGCGGTGTCCCCGGCGAGGACGAGGGGGGTGGTGACGGTGAGCTCGTCGATGCCCTCGCACCCGGCCTCGTCCCCGGCACGTACGGCCAGTTCGACGAAGGCGGAGGCCGGGAAGGCGCCGGTCCGCTCCGACAGCCGGCTGGTGAACACCACGCCTTGGGAGTCCGCGAGGCCCATGGCCGCGCCGAGCAGCGGGTGGCGTGCGGGGACCAGCCCCAGCGAGGCGGCGTCCGTGGCGCGGTGGGCGGGGCGGGGCCAGTACCGCTCGTGCTGGAAGGGGTACGTGGGCAGGTCGACGTGCCGCGCGCCCGTACCCGCGTACCAGGCGGCCCAGTCGACGCCGGCGCCGGCGACGTGGAGGCGGGCGAGGGCGGTCAGCAGGGCGGCGTCCTCCGGCTGGTCCTTGCGCAGGGCGGGGACGACGACCGGGTTCTGCTCGGGGTCCAGGGTGAGCTGGGCGAGCGCGGTGAGGGTGGCGTCGGGGCCGAGTTCGAGAAAGACGGTGGCGCCTTCGGCGGCGAGGGTACGGACGCCGTCGGCGAAGCGGACGGTCTCGCGCACGTGCCGCACCCAGTAGTCGGCGGAGCAGAGGTGCTCCGCCGCAGCCACCTCACCCGTCACATTCGACACCACGGGAATCCGCGGCACCGCGTACGCCAGCCCCTCGGCCACCCGCCGGAACTCCTCCAGCATCGGCTCCATCAACGCCGAGTGGAAGGCGTGACTGACGGACAGCCGCTGCGACTTCAGCCCCTCCGCGGCGCGCAGTACTGCTGCCTCGTCACCGGAGAGCACCACCGACCGCGGCCCGTTGATCGCCGCGATGGACACGCCCTCGATCAGCCGCGCCCGGGCCTCCTCCTCGGAGGCCTGCACGGCCACCATCGCACCACCGGCCGGCAGCGCATCCATCAACCGCGCCCGCGCCGCGACGAGAGCACACGCGTCCTCCAGCGACAACACCCCCGCCACATGGGCGGCAGCAATCTCGCCCACCGAATGACCGGCCACGAAATCCGGCGTCACGCCCCACGACTCCACCAGTCGGAACAACGCCACCTCGAAGGCGAACAACGCGGGTTGGGTGAAGCGGGTCTCGTGGATTCCCTCCGCCTCGCCGGACATCACCTCGCGCAGCGACTGCCCGAGTTCGGCGTCGAGCAGGCCGGTGACCTCGTCCAGAGCCCGGGCGAACGCGGGGAAGCGGGCGTACAGCTCCCGGCCCATGCCCGCGCGCTGCGCGCCCTGGCCGGAGA
Organism: Streptomyces luteosporeus; assembly: GCF_039532865.1. Classification (NCBI taxonomy): domain Bacteria; kingdom Bacillati; phylum Actinomycetota; class Actinomycetes; order Kitasatosporales; family Streptomycetaceae; genus Streptomyces; species Streptomyces luteosporeus. The sequence continues at coordinate 166,694 of NZ_BAAASL010000011.1, read as the reverse complement.
AGAGGACGGCCAGGGCGCCGGGGGCGTCCGCGGCGACGCCGCGCGCGACCTCCCGTGCTTCCTGCTCGTCCACGAGCAGCACGGCCCGGTGGTCGAGGACCGATCGCCCGGCCGCCAGTGAGAAGCCGGCGTCCTGCCGTGCGAAGCGCCCGGAGCCGGCCCATTCCTTGGCGCGGTCGATCTGTTCGGCCAGCGCCGCCTCGGACCTGGCCGACACGGCCCACGGCACGGGACCGCTCACAACCGCCGCCCCGCCCGCCGCCTCGGCCGGCGTCTCGACCGGCTCGGGCTGCTCCAGGATGACGTGGGCGTTGGTGCCGCTGATGCCGAAGGACGAGACGCCCGCCCGCCAGGGGCGGTCCACCGCGGGCCACGGGCGCGCCTCGGTCAGCAGCTCCACGGCTCCGGCGGACCAGTCGACATGGGACGACGGGGAATCGACGTGCAGGGTGCGCGGCAGGACGCCCTCCTGCATCGCCAGCACCATCTTGATGACGCCGGCGACGCCTGCCGCGGCCTGCGTGTGGCCGATGTTGGACTTCACCGAGCCCAGCAGCAGCGGGCGGTCGGCCGGCCGGTCCCGGCCGTACGTCGCCAGCAGCGCCTGCGCCTCGATGGGGTCGCCCAGCTTCGTGCCCGTACCGTGCGCCTCGACGGCGTCGACGTCCGCGGCGGTCAGGCCGGCGGAGGTCAGGGCCTGGCGGATGACGCGCTGCTGGGAGGGGCCGTTGGGGGCGGTCAGGCCGTTGGAGGCGCCGTCCTGGTTGACGGCCGAGCCGCGGACGACCGCCAGTACGCGGTGGCCGTTGCGGCGGGCGTCGGAGAGGCGCTCGAGCACCAGGATGCCGGCGCCCTCGGACCAGCCGGTGCCGTCGGCCGCGTCCGCGAATGCCTTGCAGTGGCCGTCGGGCGCCAGCCCGCCCTGCCGGCTGAAGCCGGCGAAGGTCATCGGCGTGCTGAGCACGGTGACGCCGCCGGCCAGGGCCAGCGTGCTCTCGCCGCTGCGCAGGGACTGGGCGGCCAGGTGCAGGGCCACCAGGGAGGACGAGCAGGCCGTGTCGACCGTCACCGCCGGGCCCTCCAGCCCGAAGGTGTACGAGATGCGGCCGGAGAGGACGGAGGTGGCCAGGCCCGTGCTGGCGTGGCCCTCGACGTCCTCGCGGGAGTTCATCACCAGCGACGCGTAGTCCTGGCCGGTCGTGCCGACGAAGACGCCGGTCCGCGTGCCCCGCAGCGCGGTTGCGTCGATGCCCGCCCGCTCGAACGCCTCCCACGACGTCTCCAGCAGCAGCCGCTGCTGCGGGTCCATGGCGAGGGCCTCGCGGGGCGAGATGCCGAAGAAGCCGGCGTCGAAGTCGCCGACGCCGTCGAGGAATCCGCCCCGGCGGGTGGCGCTCACGCCGCGGTTGTCGGGGCCGGCGTCGAAGAGGGCCTTCAGGTCCCAGCCGCGGTCCCTGGGGAAGCCGGTGATGCCGTCGCGGCCGGCGGTGAGCATCTCCCACAGGTCGTCGGGGGTGCGGACGCCGCCGGGCATGCGGCACGCCATGCCGACGACGGCGACCGGGTCGTCGTCGGCCGCGACGGCCGTGGCGCCCGCGCGCCGGTCGTCGCGCTCCTCGTCCTGTTCGTCGAGAAGCAGCTCCACCAGGTGCGCGGCGAGGGCGGCGGGGGTGGGGTAGTCGTAGACGAGGGTGGCGGTCAGCCGCAGGCCGGTGGCGCTCGTGAGGCGGTTGCGCAGCTCGACGGCGGTCAGCGAGTCGACGCCGAGCTCGCGGAATTCGCGGTCGGTGCCGATGCCCCGTGCCGAGGCGTGGCCGAGCACCGCCGCGGCCTCGGTGCGGACGAGGTCGGTGGTGTGCCGCAGGGCGTCGTCGGGGCCGAGTTCCAGCAGGCGCCGGCTGAGGGCCACGGCGGTGGCCCGGCCGCCGACGGCGGTCGCGGCCGTACGACGGCCGCCGCGCAGGAGGCCGCGCAGCAGCGGCGGGACGATGCCGGGTGCACGGCCGCCGCGGGGCGCCGGGCCGATGGGGACGAGGTACGGCTCACCGGAACCCGTGGCCGCGTCGAACAGGGCCAGGCCCTGGGCGGCGGAGAGCGGAGGGACGCCGGAAGCGGCGATGCGCTGCATGTCGGCCGCGGACAGGGTGCCCGTCATGCCGTCCGCCTGAGCCCACGCACCCCACGCCAACGACTGGCCCGCCAGCCCCAGACCGCGACGGTGCTGAGCAAGAGCATCGAGGAAGACATTGCCTGCCGCGTAATTCGCCTGGCCGGCGCTGCCCATGACACCGGAAATCGACGAGTAGACGACGAACGCCGCCAGGTCCAGGTCGCGGGTCGCCTCGTGCAGATGCCAAGCCGCATCGACCTTCGGCCGCAGCACCGCCGCCAGCCGCTGGGCTGTCAGCGACGTGATGACACCGTCATCCAACACACCCGCCGTATGGATGACAGCCGTCAGCGGATGCTGTGCGGGAACGGTGTCCAGGGCGCGTTCGAGCTGTGCGCGGTCGGCGATGTCGCAGGCCACGACGGAGACGCGGGCGCCGAGTTCTTCGAGCGCGGTCCGCAGCTGCGCCGCGCCCGGCGCCTCAAGGCCGCGCCGGCTGACCAGCAGCAGGTGCCGTACACCCCGCTCGGCGACCAGGTGCCGCGCCAGCAGCCCGCCCAGTCCGCCCGTGCCACCGGTGATCAGCACCGTGCCGTACGGGTCCCATTCGGGTGCGGTCGGGCTGTCGGCGGCCGGGATGCGCTGGAGGCGGGCGACGTGCACGCTGCCCTCGCGGACGGCGAACTGCGCGTCGCCGGCGGCCAGCAGCCCCGGCAGCTGCGGCAGGACGTCCCCGGGCCGGCCGCTGTCGTCCAGGTCGAGCAGGACGAAGCGGTCCGGGTGCTCCGACTGCGCCGAGCGCACCAGACCCCACACCGCCGCGGCCGCCAGCCCCCCGCCGGCGCCGGAGACGGCGTTGCGGGTGACGAACACCAGCCGGGCTGTGGCGAACCGCTCCTCGGCCAGCCAACGCTGCACCAGGTGCAGGGCGCGGGCCGTCAGTTCGTGCACGGTCGCGGGGATCGCGTCCGGCGCGGCGTCCGGGACGGGGACCACGACCGTGTCCGCGTCGGCGACCGCGCCGAGGTCCCAGTCGTCGGCCGGGAGCGTCACGTACCGGGCGTCGTGCTGCACGGAGGACGCCTCGGGTGCCGGCACCCACGCGAGTGCGAGCAGCGACCCCGCGGCATCCGACTGCCGCACGGCGGTGTCCAGGTCGGCGCGGTCGCGCAGGGCGAGGGCGTCGGCGGACAGGACGGGGGCGCCCTCGGCGTCGGCCACGGCGACGGAGACGGTGGCCTCGCCGGTGCGGGTGGCGCTGATGCGGATCACGGAGGCGCCGGTGGCGTGCAGGGACACCCCGTTCCACCGGTCGATCGCGGGGGCGTCGGTGTCCTGGTGGGCGAGGGCGGCGGTGTGCGCCACGGCTTCGAGCAGGGCCGGGTGCAGTCCGTACGCGGTGGCGTCGTCGGTGCCCGCCGGGAGGACGGCCTCGGCGAAGACCGTCTCGCCGCGCGTCCAGGCCGCCTGCAGGGTGCCGGACGGCGGAGTCGTGACGGCGGTGGCGTCCTGCGGCGGCCAGGTGGTGGCGCCGAAGTCGGTGACGCGCTCGCCCGTGGCGAGGACGCCGGTGGCGTGCTGCGTCCAGTTCTGGTCGGGGGCGTCGGCCTGCTGGGAGTGGACGGTGACCGGGCGGGCGCCGGTGGCGTCGGCGGCGCCGACCCACACCTGCAGCAGGACCGAGCCGTCGGCGGGGAGGTGGAGGGGGGCGTCGTGGCGGAGCTCGGTGACGCGGTCGCAGCCGACCTGGTCGCCGGCGCGCAGGACCAGTTCGAGGAACGCGGATTCGGGCAGGATGCCGGCACCCGCGAGCTGGGGGTGGGTGAGGGCGGACAGGCGGCTGGTGCACAGCACGCCGTCGAGGCCGGCGACGGCGACCGCGGCGCCGAGGAGCGGGTGCCCGGCGGGCGTGAGGCCGGCGGCGGAGACGTCGCCGGCCTGCGGGGTGGGCCGGGGCCAGTACCGCTCGTGCTGGAAGGGGTAGGTGGGGACGTCCACGCGCCGGGCGCCGGTGCCGTCGAACCACGCGGCCCAGTCGACGGCGACGCCCGTGACGTGCAGCCGGGCGAGGGCGGTGAGCAGGGAGCGTTCCTCGGCGCGGTTCCTGCGCAGGGCGGGGACGCACAGGGCGGGGCGGTCGAGGGCGTCGAGGTTCTGCTGGGCCATGGCGGTCAGGACGCCGTCGGGGCCGAGTTCGAGGAAGACGGCGGCGCCTTCGGCGGCGAGCGTACGGACGCCGTCGGCGAAGCGTACGGTCTCGCGCACGTGCCGCACCCAGTAGTCCGCGGAGCCGATGAGCTGCGCCGCAGCCACCTCACCCGTCACATTGGACACCACGGGAATCCGCGGCGCCGCGTACGCCAGCCCCTCGGCCACCTGCCGGAACTCCTCCAGCATCGGCTCCATCAACGCCGAGTGGAAGGCGTGGCTCACCGCGAGCCGCTGGGTGCGCCGGCCCTGGGCGGCGAAGTGTTCGGCGATGCGCGGTACGGCCGTCTCGTCGCCGGCGACGACGACGGCGTCCGGCCCGTTGACGGCGGCGAGGCAGGCGCCCTCGGTGAGCCGCGCGCGGACCTCCTCCTCGGAGGCCTGCACGGCCACCATCGCCCCGCCGGCCGGCAGCGCGTCCATCAACCGGGCCCGCGCCGCGACGAGAGCACACGCGTCCTCCAGGGACAGCACGCCCGCCACATGGGCGGCGGCGATCTCGCCCACCGAATGACCGGCCACGAAATCCGGCGTCACGCCCCACGACTCCACCAGCCGGAACAACGCCACCTCGAAGGCGAACAGCGCGGGCTGGGCGTAGCCGGTGCGGTCGAGCAGGGCGGCGTCGCCGTCGGCGGCCGCGAACATCACCTCGCGCAGGGGGCGGTCGAGCCGGGCGTCGAGCAGGCCGGTGACCTCGTCCAGGGCCCGGGCGAACGCGGGGTGGCGGGCGTACAGCTCCCGGCCCATGCCCGCGCGCTGCGCGCCCTGGCCGGTGAACAGCACGGCCAGCGGGCCGGCGGGCGAGGCCGCGCGGGCCCGGGCGGCCTCGGAGAGGCTGCCGTCGGGGCCCGCGAGCAGGACGGCGCGGTGGTCGAGGAGCGAGCGGCCGGAGGCGAGCGAGTGGCCGACGTCGAGGGGCCGGGCCGCGCCGTCCGCCAGGGCGGTGACGCGCTCGATCTGGGCGTCGAGGGCCTGTTCGGTCTTGGCGGAGAGGATCCAGGGCACGATGCCCGGGACGGGGGCGAGCGGTTTTGGCTCCGGGGCGGGCTCGGCCTGTTCCAGGACGACGTGGGCGTTGGTGCCGCTGATGCCGAAGGACGAGACGCCGGCCCGGCGGGGGCGGCCGGCCTCGGGCCACGGAGTGGGCTCGGTCAGCAGTTCCACCGCTCCCCCGGTCCAGTCCACGTGCGTGGACGGGCGGTCGGCGTGCAGCGTACGGGGCAGGACGCCGCGCCGCATCGCCATGACCATCTTGATGACCCCGGCGACGCCGGCGGCGGCCTGGGTGTGGCCGATGTTGGACTTGATGGAGCCGAGGAGCAGCGGCCGGCCGGCCTCGCGGCCCTGCCCGTAGGTGGCCAGCAGGGCCCCGGCCTCGATGGGGTCGCCGAGCGGGGTGCCGGTGCCGTGGCCCTCGACGGCGTCGACGTCGGCGGGCGCCAGGCCGGCGTTGTGCAGGGCGCGCCGGATGACGCGCTGCTGGGCGGGGCCGCTGGGGGCGGTGAAGCCGTTGGAAGCACCGTCCTGGCCCACGGCCGAGCCGCGCACGACGGCGAGGACGGGGTGGCCGTTGCGGCGGGCGTCGGAGAGGCGTTCGACGAGGAGGACGCCGACGCCCTCGGCCCAGCCGGTGCCGTCGGCGTCGTCGGAGTAGGCCTTGCAGCGGCCGTCGGCGGCGAGGCCGCCCTGGCGGCTGAACTCCATGAGGGAGCCGGGCGAGGACATGACGTTGACGCCGCCGACGAGGGCCAGGGAGCACTCGCCGGCCCGCAGGGCCTGCACGGCGGAGTGCAGGGCCACCAGCGAGGAGGAGCAGGCGGTGTCGACGGTGACGGCCGGGCCCTCCAGGCCCAGGGTGTAGGACAGGCGGCCGGAGGTGGCACTGGCGGCGATGCCGGTGCCGATGTCGCCGGTGGCGTCGGCCAGGGAGCGCACCAGCAGGTAGGCGTAGTCCTGGCCGTTGGTGCCGACGAAGACGCCGGTCTGGCTGCCGCGCAGGCCCGCCGGGTCGATGCCGGCGCGTTCGACGGCCTCCCAGGAGGTCTCCAGCAGCAGGCGCTGCTGGGGGTCCATGGTGACGGCCTCCCGCGGGGAGATGCCGAAGAACGCGGCGTCGAAGCCGGCGGCGTCGTCCAGGAAGCCGCCTTCCTGGCTGACGCTGTTGCCGCGCTTGTCGACCCCGGCCTCCTTCAGGGCGGCCAGGTCCCAGCCGCGGTCGGTGGGGAAGCCGGAGACGGCGTCGGTGCCGGTGGCGACGAGGTCCCACAGGTCCTCGGGCGAGTTCACGCCGCCGGGGTAGCGGCAGCTCATGCCGATGACGGCGACGGGCTCGGTGGCGGCGGCGACGAGCGTGCGGTTCTGCCGGCGCAGGTGCTCGGCCTCTTTGAGCGAGGCACGGAGAGCTTCGACAACTTTTTCGCTGGGCGTGGTCATGGTCCGCTCTTTCGACTCTCGCTCCGTCAGTCCCGCGTCTCGGTGGTGGTGCCGTCCATGGCCGCGCGCACCAGGGCGTCGACGTCCATGGCGTCGATCGACTCCTCGTACGCGCCGGTGGTGCTCTGTGCCGCGGTGTCCTCGCCCGAGGCCGCCATGTCGGCGGCGAGCTTCATCAGGGGTTCGAGGACGCCCGCCTCCCTCAGCCGGGCGAGGGGGACGGAGGCGAGCAGGGCCCGCAGGCCGGCCTGGTCGAGGTCGGCGTCGCCGGCCGTCGTGCCGTCCTCGCCGTCGGCGGGGAGGAGGAGCCGCAGGACGTGGTCGGCCAGGTCCACCGGGGTGGGGTGGTCGAAGACGAGCGTGGCGGCGAGCTCCAGGCCGGTGGCGGCGCCGAGCTGGTTGCGCAGCTCGACCGCTGCGAGGGAGTCGAAGCCCAGGTCGCGGAAGGCCCGGTCGGCTCCGACGGCATCGGCGCCGGGGTGGCCGAGGACGGCAGCGGCCCGCTCGCGCACCAGCTGCAGAACCGTCTCGCGGCGGCGGGCGGCGGGCAGGGCCGCCAGGTGCCGGCGCAGGTCGTCGGCGCCGGCGGCGCCGGCCCCTGCGTCCGCCGGCTCCGGCGTGGCCGGGGCGAGGTCGGCGAGCAGCGGGCTGGGCCGTACGGAGGTGAAGGCGGCGGCGAACCGGGCGGGTTCGACGTCGGCGACGACCTGGACCGGACGGGTGTCGGCGACCGCGTGGCGCAGGGCCTGTGCCGCGAGGGCGGGGTCCAGCGGCCGGACGCCGGTGCGGCGGGCCGCGGCGGCGGCCCGGGGGTCGGCGGCCATGCCGCCGCCGTCCCAGGCGCCCCAGGCGATGGCGGTGGCGGCCAGGCCGTGGGCGCGGCGGTGCTCGGCGAGGGCCTCCAGGACGGCGTTGGCGGCGGCGTAGCCGCCCTGGCCGGGGTTGCCGACGGTGGCGGAGGCCGAGGAGAACAGGACGAAGGCCTGCAGGTCGTGCTCGCGCGTCAGGTCGTGCAGGGCGAGGGCGGAGGCGGCCTTGGCCCGGTGGACGGCGTCCAGGCGCTCGGGGGTCAGGCCGTCGACGACGCCGTCGTCGACGACGCCGGCAGTGTGCACGACGGCGGTCAGGGGCGCGTCGGCGGGGATGCCGGCCAGGAGGGCGGTGAGCGCCTCGCGGTCGGTGACGTCGCAGGCCGCGACGGTCACCTTCGCGCCGAGCTCCAGGAGTTCGGCGCGCAGGGCCTCGGCGCCGGGGGCGTCGGGGCCGCGGCGGCTGACGAGGAGCAGGTGGGCCGCGCCGGCCCGGGCCAGGTCGCGGGCCACGTGGGCGCCGAGGGCGCCGGTGCCGCCGGTGACCAGGACGGTGCCGGTGGGCTGCCACGCGGGGGTGTCCTCGCCGGCGGGCAGGGGGGTCAGCCGCCTGCCGTGGGCGCCGGTGGGCCGCACGGCGATCTGGTCCTCGCCCGCGGGGTCGGCCAGGACGCCGGCGAAGCGGGCGGCGGTGCGCTCGTCGAGGGCGGCGGGCAGGTCGATCAGACCGCCCCAGCGCCGGGGGTGTTCGAGGGCGGTGACCCGGCCCAGGCCCCAGACGGCCGCCTGGGCGGTGCCGGAAACGTCCTCGGTCGGGGTGACGGCTACCGCTGCGCGGGTGACGCACCACAGCGGCGCGTCGATCGCGGCGTCGCCCAGGGCCTGGACGAGGGCGGCGGTCAGGGCCAGGCCCTCGGGGGCGGCGCCGGCGGCCGCCGGCCGGTCGGCGAGGGCGAGCAGCGAGACGACGCCGGTGAACCTGCCGTGGGCGGCGGCGTGTTCGCGCAGGGCCGCGGCGAGTTCGGCGCGCCCGGTGCCGGCGGCCACGTTCAGGCGTACGGCACCGTCGCCCAGCGGGCGCAGGGCGTCGGCGGCCCAGGGGGCGTCGGCGTGGCCGTCCGGGAGGACGGCGAGCCAGGTGCCGGCCGGGCGGGCGGGCCCGGTCGCCGGCAGCGGCTTCCAGGTGATCTGCTGCCGCCAGCCGTCGATCGTGGCCCGGTCGCTGCTGCGGCGGCGCCAGTCGGCGAGGGCGGGCAGGACCTTGGCGAGGGCCTCGCCGTCGACGTCGAGGGTGGCTTCGAGGGCGGTGAGGTCCTGGTCGCGTACGGCGGTCCAGAAGCCCTCGTCCCGGCCACCGGTGGCGGCGGGAGTGGGGGCGGGCCGGTGGTCGGGCCAGAACCGCTGGTGCTGGAAGGGGTAGGTGGGCAGGTCCACCCGGCGGGCGGCGGGGCCGGCCAGGGCCTCCCAGCGCAGGGGGGCGCCGTCGACGTGGAACCGGGCGAGGGCGGTCATCAGGGACGTCTGCTCGTCGCGGTCCTTGCGCAGGACCGGGATCGCCGGTGCCGTCGAGCCGTCGGCGTCGAGGGTCTCCCGGGCGAGGGCGCACAGCACGCCGTCGGGGCCGAGTTCGGCGAAGGCGGTCACGCCGCGGCCGGCGAGGGCGGCGATGCCGGCGCCGAAGCGGACGGCCTCGCGGACGTGGCGCACCCAGTACTCGGGGCTGCGCAGCTCGTCCTCGGTCGCCACGTCGCCGGTGACGTTGGACACGACGGGGATCGTGGGGGCGGCGTAGGTCACGCTGCCGGCCACGCGCCGGAAGTCCTCGAGAATGGCGTCCATGTGCAGCGAGTGAAATGCATGGCTGACCCGCAAACGCCTAGTCTTGCGGCCGTCCGCGGCGAACGCCGCGGCGAGGGCGAGGACGGCGTCCTCGTCGCCGGAGACGACCACGGACTGCGGGCCGTTGACGGCGGCGATGTCGACGCCCTCGGTGAGGGCGGCGAGGACCTCGGCCTCGGTGGCCTGCAGGGCGGCCATGGCGCCGCCGGCGGGCAGCGCCCGCATCAGCCGGGCCCGGGCGGCGACGAGGCGGCAGGCGTCCTCCAGGGACAGCACCCCGGCGACGTGGGCGGCCGCGATCTCGCCGATCGAGTGGCCGGCGACGAAGTCCGGGCGCAGCCCGGCGGACTCGGCGAGGCGGAAGAGGGCCACTTCGAGGGCGAACAGCGCCGGCTGGGTGTACCCGGTGTCGTCCAGCAGCGCCCCGGCGTCCGCACTGCCGTCGAACATCACCTCGCGCAGCGGTCGTTCCAGCTCGGGGTCGAAGTGCGCGGTCACCGCGTCGAGGGCCTCGGCGAAGACCGGCTGCCGGGCGTACAGCTGTCGTCCCGTGCCGGGGCGTTGCGAGCCCTGGCCGGAGAAGAGGAACGCCAGCTTCCCGCCGCGTGCGGCGGCCCGGCCCTGGACGACGTGGGGCGCGCCGCGCCCCTCGGCGAGCGCCTCGAGGCCCTGCAGCAGTTCGTCGCGGTCGCCGGTGACGACGGCCGCCCGGTGCTCGAAGGCCGAGCGGGTGGTGGCCAGCGACAGGGTGAGGTCGGCGGCGGTCAGCTCGGGGCGGGCGGCCGCGTGGGCGTACAGGCGGGCGGCCTGGGCGCGCAGGGCCTCCGGCGTGGCGGCCGACAGCGGTACGGGCACGGTCACCGGCTCGGCGGAGGCGGGCAGTGCGGGCTGCTCGGCGGGGTGTTCGCCGGTGCCGGGCTGTTCGATGATGACGTGGGCGTTGGTGCCGCTGGCGCCGAAGGCGGAGATGCCGGCCCGGCGCGGGCGGTCGGTCGCGGGCCACTCGGTGCGCTCGGTGAGCAGGCGCACGGCGCCGGCGCTCCAGTCGACGTGCTGCGAGGGCCGGTCGGCGTGCAGCGTACGGGGCAGGACGCCGTGCCGCATCGCCTGGATCATCTTGATGACGCCCGCGACGCCGGCGGCGGCCTGGGTGTGGCCGATGTTGGACTTCAGCGAGCCGAGCAGCAGGGGCCGTTCGGCGGGCCGGTCCTGGCCGTAGGTGGCCAGCAGGGCCTGCGCCTCGATGGGGTCGCCGAGCGTGGTGCCGGTGCCGTGCGCCTCGACGGCGTCCACGTCCGCCGGCTGCAGGCCGGCGGTGGCCAGGGCCCGGCGGATGACGCGGCGCTGGGAGGGCCCGTTGGGGGCGGTCAGGCCGTTGGAGGCGCCGTCCTGGTTGACGGCCGAGCCGCGCAGGACGGCGAGGACCTGGTGGCCGTTGCGGCGCGCGTCGGAGAGACGTTCGAGGACGAGCATGCCCACGCCCTCCGACCAGCCGGTGCCGTCGGCGGCGTCGGAGAACGCCTTGCAGCGGCCGTCCGGGGACAGGGCGCCCATCTCGCCGAACTCGACGAAGTTCACCGGCGTGGACATCACCGTCACACCGCCCGCGAGGGCGAGGGAGCACTCCCCCGCGCGCAGGGCCTGGGCGGCCAGGTGCAGTGCCACCAGTGAGGAGGAGCAGGCGGTGTCGACGCTGACCGAGGGGCCTTCGAGGCCGAAGGTGTAGGACAGGCGGCCGGAGAGGAGGCTGGCCGACTGGGCGGTCTGGGCGTGGCCGAGCTGGCCGGCCTCGGGCCGGTAGTCGCCGGTGCCGCCGCCGACGAAGACGCCGGTGTCGCCGCCGCGCAGGGCGGCCGGGTCGACGCCGGTGCGCTCCAGTGCCTCCCAGGCGGCCTCCAGGACCAGGCGCTGCTGCGGGTCCATGACCATGGCCTCGCGCGGGGAGATGCCGAAGAAGCCGGGGTCGAAGTCGGCGACGTCGTAGAGGAAGCCGCCCTCCCCGGTGACGCTGCGGCCGCGGCCGTCGCGGTCGCCGCTGCGCAGCCGTGCGAGGTCCCAGCCGCGGTCGGCGGGGAAGGCGCCGATGGCGTCGGTTCCGGCCGTCACCAGCTCCCACAGGTCCTCGGGCGAGCGGACGCCGCCCGGGTAGCGGCAGCTCATGCCGACGATGACGACGGGGTCGTCGGAGGTGGCCGCGGCGTGCGGGACGGGCGTGGCGTGCTCGGGGCCGGTGTCGCCGAGGAGTTCGGCCCGCAGGTGGGCGGCGAGGCCCTCGGCCGTGGGGTAGTCGAACACCAGGGTGGCCGGCAGGGTCAGGCCGGTGGCGGCGGCGAGCCGGTTGCGCAGGTCGACGGCGGTCAGCGAGTCGAAGCCGAGGTCGCGGAAGGCCAGGTGCGCGGGCACGGCGTGGGCGTCGGGGAAGCCGAGGACGGTGGCCGCCTCGGTGCGGACGATCTCCAGCAGGGCCTCGGCCTGCCCGGCGGCCGCGAGCGGCCGCAGGCGCTCGCGCAGGGCCGCGGCCGTGCCGGCCGTGGCCTCGCCGCCCTCCGGGGCGTCGGCGAGGGCCCGGTGGGCCTCGGGCAGTTCGGCGAACAGCCGGCTGGGGCGGGTACGGGTGAAGGCCGGTGCGAAGCGGTCCCACACGACGTCGGCCACCGTCACCGCCGCCTGGCCGGTGCCCAGGGACCGGGCGAGGGCGGCGAGCGCCCGTTCGGCCTCCAGCGGCGGCAGGCCGTTGGCCCGCAGGTGGGCGCTCAGGCCGTCGGGGGCGGTGTCCGCCCAGGCGGCCCACGCCACGCTCAGGGCGGGGGTGCCCGCGGCGCGGAGCTGCAGCGCGTGGGCGTCCAGCCAGGCGCCCGCGGCGGCGCCTGCGCCCTGGCCGCTGACGCCCCAGACGGCGGCGATGGAGGAGAACAGAACGTAGGCGTCCAGCGTGTGCTCCTCGCCCAGGGCCGCGGCCAGCGCGGCGTCCAGGGCCTCGACGTCCTCGCGCACGGCAACCGGGTCGTGTGCGGCGGTGTTCTCACCGGTATGCAGCACTGCGGTCAGCGGCAGGTCGACGGGGAGCGCCGCGAGGGCGGCGACGAGGGGTTCGCGGTCGGTGAGGGGGCAGGTCAGCAGGGTCAGTTCGGTGCCGAGCGCGGCGAGGTCCGTCCGCAGGGCGGCCACTTGCGCATCGGCGGGCGCGGTGGCGCCGGCCAGCAGGACGTGCCCGGCCCCGCCGCGGGCGAGCCAGCGGGCGACGTGGCCGGCGAAGCCGGTGACGTCGCCGGTGACGAGCACGGTGCCGGTGGGCTGCCAGGGCGCGGTCCGCGCGTCGGCGGCGGCGCGCACGAGTCGGCGGGCGAAGGTGCCGGAGGGGCGCAGTGCCACCTGGTCCTCGCCGGTGGTGCCGGCCAGGACCGCGCGGAGCCGGTCGGCGGTGCGCCGGTCCACGGTGGCGGGTACGTCGATCAGGCCGCCCCAGCGGTCGGGGTGTTCGAGGCCGGTGACGCGGCCCAGGCCCCAGACGGCGGCCTGGGCGGGGTCGGCGACCGGTTCGCCGCGGCCGGTGGAGACGCCGCCGCGGGTCAGGCACCACAGGGGCGCGTCGATGCCGGCGTCGGCCAGGGTGCGGACGGCGACGTCGGGGCGGGCCGGGCCGTCGAGGGTGCCGCCGGTGGCGAGCAGGGAGAGGACGCCGGTGAAGGCGCCGTGGTCCTCGGCGAGAGCCGTCAGGCGCTCGGCGAGGGCCGCCGTGTCGGCGGGGTCGGTCTCGACGAGCACGGCGCCGGTGCCGAGGGCGCCGGTGACGGCGGCCGTCCACGGGTCGCCGGCGGTGCCGGCGGGGACCAGGGCCAGCCAGGTGCCGGCCGGTGCGGCGGCGGGCGTGCCGGTCAGGGGCTTCCAGGTGACGGTGTAGCGCAGGTGGTCGGCGTCGGCCTGGGCGGTGCGCTTGCGGCGCCAGGCGGACAGGGCGGGTACGAGCGCCGACAGGGAGGTGTCGTCGAGGCCGAGGGCGTCGGCCAGGGCGGGGGTGTCCGCGCGCTCGACCGCGGCCCAGAAGTCCGCGTCGGCGGGGTCGGTGCCGGCGGTGGTGGCGGGGGCCTTCTCCGGCCAGTACCACTCGCGCTGGAAGGGGTAGGTGGGCAGGTCGGTGCGCCGCGCGCCCGTACCGGCGTACCAGGCGGCCCAGTCGACGCCGACACCGACGACGTGCAGGTGGGCGAGGGCGGTGAGCAGGGCGGTGTCCTCGTCGCGGTCCTTGCGCAGGGCGGGGACGGCGACCGGCTGCTGCTCGGGGTCGAGGGTGAGTTGGGCGAGGGCGGTGAGGGTACCGTCGGGGCCCAGTTCGAGGAAGGCGGTGGCGCCTTCGGCGGCGAGGGTGCGGATGCCGTCGGCGAAGCGGACGGTCTCGCGCACGTGCCGCACCCAGTAGTCGGGCGAGCAGACCAGGCCGGCGTCGGCGAGGCCGCCGGTGACGTTGGAGACGAGCGGGATCCGCGGGGCGGCGTACGTCAGCTGCTCGGCCACCTGCCGGAAGCCGTCGAGCATCGGTTCCATCAGCGCCGAGTGGAAGGCGTGACTGACCTTCAGGCGCCGGGACTTCAGCCCCTCGGCGGCCCGCAGGACGGCGGACTCCTCACCGGAGATCACCACGGAGGCGGGGCCGTTGACGGCGGCGAGGGACACTCCCTCGACGAGGCGGGCGGTCATCTCCTCCTCGGTCGCCTGGACGGCGACCATGGCACCGCCGGCGGGCAGCGCGTCCATCAGCCGCGCCCGGGCGGCGACCAGGGTGCAGGCGTCGTCGAGAGACAGCACACCGGCGACGTGGGCCGCGGCGATCTCACCGACCGAGTGGCCGGCCACGAAGCCGGGGGTGACGCCCCAGGACTCCACCAGCCGGAACAGGGCCACTTCGAGGGCGAACAGGGCGGGCTGGGTGAAGCCCGTCTCGTCGAGGCCTTCGATCTCGCCGTTCATCACCTGCCGCAGGGGCCGGGTCAGTTCGGGGTCGAGGTGGGCCGTGACCTCGTCCAGGGCCGCGGCGAAGACCGGGTGCCGCTCGTACAGCTCCCGGCCCGCGCCGGCGCGCTGCGCGCCCTGGCCGGAGAAGAGCACCGCCGGTCCGCCGGGGATCTCCCGGGCGATGCCGCGGGCGAGTTCGGTGGTCCGCTCGCCGTCGGCGAGCAGGACGGCGCGGTGGGCGAAGGCCGCCCGGCCCGTGGCCAGGGAGTGGCCCACGTCCAGCGGGGACGCGCCGGTCAGCGCGGTGACGCGCTCGGTCTGGGCGGCCAGCGCGGCCTCGGTCTTCGCGGAGAGGACCCACGGCACGGCGGCCGGTGCGGGGCGGGAGGCGTCCGGTGCCCCGGGCGCATCGGGGGCCTGTTCGACGATGACGTGGGCGTTGGTGCCGCTCACGCCGAACGCGGAGACGCCGGCCCGGCGCGGGCGGTCGGTCGCCGGCCAGGACCGCTCCTCGGTGACGAGCGCGACGGCGCCCGCCGACCAGTCGACGTGCGAGGAGGGGGTCTCGGCGTGCAGGGTGCGCGGCACGACGCCCCGGCGCATGGCCAGGATCATCTTGATGACGCCGGCGACGCCGGCGGCGGCCTGCGTGTGGCCGAGGTTGGACTTCACCGCGCCGAGCAGCAGCGGCCGTCCGGCCTCGCGGTCCTGCCCGTAGGCGGCCATCAGGGCGTGGGCCTCGATGGGGTCGCCCAGGGTGGTGCCGGTGCCGTGCGCCTCGACGGCGTCGACGTCGGCGGGCCGCAGGCCGCCGTCGGCCAGGGCCTGGCGGATGACGCGCTGCTGGGCGCGCCCGTTGGGCGCGGTCAGGCCATTGGAGGCGCCGTCCTGGTTGACGGCCGAGCCGCGGATCACCGCGAGGACCTCGTGGCCGTTGCGGCGCGCGTCCGACAGGCGCTCCAGGACGAGCACGCCCACGCCCTCCGACCAGCTGGTGCCGTCGGCGGTGTCCGAGAAGGCCTTGCAGCGGCCGTCGGGGGCCAGGCCGCCCTGCGCGGTGAACTCGGCGAAGGCGTCCGGGCTGGACATGACGGACACGCCGCCGGCGAGCGCGAGCGAGCACTCGCCGGAGCGCAGGGAGGCGGCCGCCATGTGCAGGGCCACCAGGGACGAGGAGCAGGCGGTGTCGACGGTCACCGCGGGGCCCTCCAGGCCCAGGGTGTACGACAGGCGGCCCGACATGACGCTGGCGGTGGTGCCGGTGGCGACGTGGCCGCGCACGTCGGCGGTGCCGGTGCGCAGCACGGTGGCGTAGTCCTGGCCGTTGGTGCCGACGAAGACGCCGGTGCGGGAGCCGCGCAGCGAGGTGGGGTCGATGCCGGCGCGTTCGAAGACCTCCCACGTGGTCTCCAGCAGCAGGCGCTGCTGCGGGTCCATCGCCAGGGCCTCGCGCGGCGAGATGCCGAAGAAGGTGGCGTCGAAGAGGCCGACGCCGTCGAGGAAGCCGCCTTCGAGGGTGGCCGATCCGCCACGGGCGAGGTGCTCCAGGTCCCAGCCGCGGTCGGCGGGGAAGGCGCCGATGGCGTCCTCGCCGCGGGCGAGCAGCTGCCAGAGGTCCTCGGGGGAGGCGATGCCGCCGGGGAAGCGGCAGCTCATGCCGACCACGACGACGGGGTCGTCGGCGGTGCCGGTCGCGGCGGCCGGGGCGGGCGCGGCCGTCTCGGGCAGCGTGCCGAGCAGTTCGGCGAGCAGGAAGCCGGCGAGGGCGAGGGGGGTCGGGTAGTCGTAGACGAGGGTCGCCGGCAGGCGCAGGCCGGTGGTGGCGGTGAGGCTGTTGCGCAGTTCGACGATGGTCAGGGAGTCGAAGCCGAGGTCGGTGAAGGGCTGGTCGGCGCCGACACTCTCGCCGCCGGAGTGGCCGAGGACGGCGGCGACGTGGCCGCGCAGCAGGTCCAGGACGAAGCGGGGCCGGGCGGACTCGGCGAGGCCGGCGAGCTGCGCGCGCAGCGCCCCGGCCGCGTCGCCGGACTGCGGGGCGTGCGCGGTGGCGGCCTGCGGTGCGGCGGGCCGGCGCAGCTCGGGCAGGTCGGCGACGAGGGGGTTCGGGCGGGAGCGGGCGAAGACGGCGGCGTACCGCTCCCAGTCGACGTCCGCGACGGTCAGGGCGGTGTCGTCGTGTTCGAGGGCGTGGCGCAGTGCGGTCAGGGCGGTGGCGGGGGCCATGGGGGTGAAGCCGCCGCGCCGCACGCGGGTGTCGACCCCGGCCGCCCCGGCCATGCCGGCCTCGGCCCAGGGGCCCCACGCGAGCGCGGTGGCGGGCAGGCCGAGGGCGCGGCGGTGGGCGGCGAAGGCGTCGAGGAAGGCGTTGGCGGCGGCGTAGTTGCCCTGGCCGGGAGCGCCGAGGGTGCCGGCGGTGGAGGAGAACAGGACGAACGCGGCCAGGTCGTGGCCCTGCGTCAGCTCGTGCAGGACGCGCGTGGCGGTGACCTTGGCACGCAGGACGGCCGCGAACTGCTGCGGCGTCAGGGCGTCGACGACGCCGTCGTCGACGGTGCCGGCGGTGTGGAAGACGGCGGTGAGCGGGCGGTCCTCGGGCACGGCGGCCAGGACGGCGGCCAGCGCGTCGCGGTCGGCGACGTCGCAGGCGGCGAAGGTGGCCTCGGTGCCCAGTGCGGCCAGTTCGGCGCGCAGTTCGCCGGCCCCGGGGGCGTCGGGGCCGCTGCGGCTGACGAGCAGCAGGTGCTCGGCGCCGTGCTCGGCGAGCCAGCGGGCGACGTGGCCGCCCAGGGCGCCGGTGCCGCCGGTGACGAGCACGGTGCCGGTGGGCGTGTACGGGCGGGCCGGGCGCGCCGGTACGGGGTGGTGGGCCAGGCGCCGGGCGTAGACGGCGGTGCCGCGGAGCGCCAGCTGGTTCTCCTCCCCCGCCGCGGCCAGGACGGCGGTGAAGCGGCGCAGGGTGGCGTCGTCGGGGTCGGCGGGCAGGTCGACGAGCCCGCCGAAGCGCTCGGGGTGTTCGAGGCCGACGACGCGGCCCAGCCCCCAGACGGCGGCCTGGAGCGGCGAGGCGCCGGCCTCGGCGCGCCCGACGGACACGGCGGCGCGGGTGGCGCACCACAGCGGCGCGTCGATCCCGGCATCGCCGAGGGCCTGGACGGCGGCAAGGGTGAGCAGCAGCCCGCAGGGCACGTCGGCGGCGGTCGGGCCCGCAACCGGGCTCGTGGTCTCGTCCAGGGCCAGCAGGGACAGTACGCCGCTGATGCCGGCCGGCACCTCGCGCAGGTGGGCGGCGAGCTGCTCGCGGTCGTGGGCGGCGACCTCGATGCGGACCGTTTCGGCGCCCAGGGCGCCGGCGACCGTCTCCGACCAGGCCCGGTCGGGGCCGGTGAGGCCGGCGGGGGTGAGCACCAGCCAGGTGCCGGCCGGGGTCGCGGAGGGCAGGCCCGTCAGCGGCTTCCACGTGATGCGGTAGCGCCAGTCGGCCGCGGCGGTCTCCGTGCGGCGCCGGCGGCGCCAGGAGGACAGGGCGGGCACGACGGTGGTGAGCGTGGCGTCGTCGAGGTCCAGGGAGGCGCCCAGGGCGGGCAGGTCCCGGCGTTCGACGGCGGACCAGAACTCGGCGTCGGCGGCGTCGGCCGGGGCCTGGGCCGCCGGGGCGCCGGCCGGGGTCTCGGGCCAGTAGCGGCGGCGCTGGAAGGGGTAGGTGGGCAGTTCGACGCGGCGGGTGCCGGTGCCGGCGAAGACGGCCGCCCAGTCGGGGCGTACGCCGCCGTGGACGTACAGCCGGGCCAGGGCCGCCATGGCGGCCTGCGCCTCGTCCTGGTCGCGGCGCTGGACGGGGACGGCGACGACGGGCGCCGCCTCCTCGCCGGCGCTCTCGCCGACGGTGCCCGTCAGCACGGCGTCGGGGCCGAGTTCGAGGAAGGTGGTCACGCCGTGGTCGGCGAGGTGGCGTACGGCGTCGGCGAAGCGCACGGTGGCGCGGACCTGGCGGGTCCAGTAGGCGGGGGTGGTGAGTTCGCCGGGGCCGGCGAGGGTGCCGGTGACGGTGGAGACGATGGGGACGACGGGCTCGCGGTAGGCGACGCCGGCGGCGACGCGGGCGAAGTCGTCGAGCATGGCGTCCATGCGGGGCGAGTGGAAGGCGTGGCTGACCGTCAGGCGCCGGGTGCGCCGGCCCTGGTCGGCGAAGTGCGCGGCGACGGCGAGGACGGTGTCCTCGTCGCCGGCGAGCACGACGGAGCCGGGGGCGTTGACGGCGGCGATGCCGGCTTCCTCCCGGCGGCCCTCCAGCAGGGGCAGGACCTCCTCCTCGGTCGCCTGGACGGCGACCATGGCCCCGCCGCGCGGCAGGGCGGCCATGAGGCGGCCGCGGGCGGCGACGAGGGTGCAGGCGTCCTCCAGGGAGAGCACGCCGGCGACGTGGGCAGCGGCGTACTCGCCGATGGAGTGCCCGGCGAGGTAGTCGGGCTTCAGGCCCCACGATTCGGCGAGCCGGTAGAGGGCCACTTCGTGGGCGAAGAGGGCGGGCTGGGTGTGGGCGGTGTCGTCCAGCAGCTCCCCGCCCTCGGCCATCACCTCGCGCAGGGGGAGGTCGAGGGCGAGGTCGAAGCGGGCGAGGACGGCGTCGAGGGCCTCGGCGTAGACGGGGTACTGCTCGTAGAGCTCCCGGCCCATGCCCGGGCGCTGGCTGCCCTGGCCGGTGAAGAGGAAGGCCAGGCGGCCACCGGCGGGGCGGCCGGTGAGCAGGGCGGCGTCGGGGGTGCCGGTGTGCAGGGCCGCCAGCGCCCGTACGAGGGTGTCGTGGTCGGCGGTGACGACGGCGGCGCGGTGGTCGAGGGCCGCGCGGGTGGTGGCCAGGGAGCGGGCCAGGTCGGCGGGCGGCAGGTCGGGGTGCCGGCGTACCAGGTCCAGCAGTCGGGCCGCCTGCTCGCGCAGGGCGTCGTCGGTGCGGGCGGACAGGACGAGCGGTACGGCGGCGGGCGGCTGCCCGGTGGTCCCGGCGGCCGCGGTCTCCTCGGCGTCGGCCGGGAGTTCGAGGACGGTGTGGACGTTGGTGCCGCTCAGGCCGAAGGAGGACACGCCGGCGCGGCGCGGGCGGCCGGTCTCGGGCCAGGGCTGTTCCTCGGTCAGCAGCCGGATGGCGCCGGAGGCCCAGTCGACGTGGCTGGAGGGCCGGTCGACGTGCAGGGTGCGCGGGACGGTGCCGTGGCGCATGGCCATGACCATCTTGATGACGCTGGCGACGCCGGAGGCCATCTGGGTGTGGCCGATGTTGGACTTCACGGAGCCGAGCAGCAGGGGCTGTTCGGCGGGCCGGTCCTGGCCGTAGGTGGCGAGCAGGGCCTGCGCCTCGATGGGGTCGCCGAGCTTCGTGCCGGTGCCGTGGCCGTCGACGACGTCCACGTCGGCGGCGGTGACGCCCGCGTTGGCCAGGGCCTGGCGGATGACGCGCTGCTGGGAGGGGCCGTTGGGGGCGGTGAGCCCGTTGGAGGCGCCGTCCTGATTGACGGCGGAGCCGCGGACGACGGCGAGGATCTGGTGGCCGTTGCGGCGGGCGTCGGACAGGCGCTCCAGCAGGACCAGGCCGACGCCTTCGGCCAGGCTCATGCCGTCGGCGGCCTCGGCGTACGCCTTGCAGCGTCCGTCGGCGGCCATGGCGCGCTGGCGGCTGAAGCCGACGAAGGCGCTGGGGGTGGCCATGACGGACACGCCGCCGGCGAGGGCGAGGGCGGATTCGCCGTTGCGCAGCGACTGGCAGGCCAGGTGCAGGGCGACCAGGGAGGAGGAGCAGGCGGTGTCGAGGGTGACGGCGGGGCCTTCGAAGCCGAAGGTGTAGGACAGCCGGCCGGACAGGACGCTGGAGATGGTGCCGGTGATCAGGTGGCCCTCGTTGCCCTCGGGGGTGGCGGGGCCGGTGGAGTAGTCCTGGTAGCTGGCGCCGATGAAGGTGCCGGTGCGGGAGCCGCGCAGGGTGGCGGGGTCGATGCCGGCGCGTTCCATCGCCTCCCAGGCGGTCTCCAGCAGCAGGCGCTGCTGGGGGTCCATGGCGAGGGCCTCGCGCGGGGAGATGCCGAAGAAGGCGGCGTCGAAGTCGGCGACGTCGTGCAGGAAGCCGCCGCGGGTGGAGTAGGTGCGGCCGGGGGCGTCCGGGTCGGGGTCGTACAGGCCCTCGGTGTCCCAGCCGCGGTCGGCGGGGAACTCGCCGATGGCGTCGCCGCCTGCGGCGACGAGGTCCCACAGCTGCTCGGGGGAGCCGATGCCGCCGGGGTAGCGGCAGCTCATGCCGACGATGACGATGGGGTCGTCGTCGGCCGCGGCGCCGGTGTGGGCGGTGGGGGCGTCGTTGTCGGTGCCGGCGACGAGCTCGCGCAGGTAGGCGACGAGGGCGAGCGGGTTGGGGTAGTCGAAGACCATGGTGCTCGGCAGGGCGAGCCCGGTGACGTTCGACAGGCGGTTGCGCAGGTCGACGGCGGTCAGCGAGTCGAAGCCGACTTCGCGGAAGGCGCGCTGCCCGGCGAGGACGTCGGGCGAGGCGTGGCCCAGGACGGCGGCGGCCTCGCCGCGGACGAGGTCGAGCAGGACGCGTTCCTGCTCGACGGCGGGCAGGGCGGCGAGACGGGCGGCGAACTCGCTGTCGGAGCCGGTGCCCGCGGCGTTCTCCTGCTCCAGGCGGGCGACGTCGGGGACGTCCTCGAAGAGGCGGGTGGGGCGGCCGGAGGTGAAGACGGGGTGGTAGCGCTCCCAGTCGACGTCGGCGACCGACAGCACCGCCTCCTGGTCGTCGAGGGCCTGGCGCAGGCCGGTCAGGGCGGCCTGCGGGTCCATGAAGACCAGGCCGCTGCGGCGGATGGCGCCGGGGTCGACGCGGCCGAGCTTGAGGTCGTCCGCCCAGATGCCCCAGGAGATCGAGGTGGCGCGGGCGCCGCGGGCGCGGCGGTGCTCGGCAAGCGCGTTGAGGTAGGCGTTGCCGGCGACGTAGGCGGCGTGGCGGCCGCTGCCCCACATGCCGGCGGTGGAGGAGTAGAGGACGAAGGCGTCGAGCTCGTCCTCGTCCAGGAGTTCGTCGAGGAGTTCGTCGAGGTGGCGGGCGCCGGTGACCTTGGCGCCCATGACCTTGGCGAAGGCCTCCAGGCTCGTCTCCTCCAGGGTGGCGAGCTCGATGACGGCGGCGGTGTGCACGACGGTGCGCACGGTGTGCCCGTCGGCCTTCAGACCGGTCAGCAGGGCGGCGAGGGCGTCGCGGTCGGTCAGGTCGCAGGCGGCGTGGACGGCGGTGCAGCCGAGCTCGGCGAGTTCGGTGACGAGGTCGCCTGCGCCGGGGGCGTCGGCGCCGCGGCGGCTGACGAGCACGATGTGCTGCGCACCCTGCCGGGCGAGCCAGCGGGCCAGGTGCGGGGCGAGGGTGCCGGTGCCGCCGGTGATGAGCGTGGTGCCGCGCGGGGTCCAGGTGCCGGCGGAGCCGGTGCGGGCGGCCGCGGCGCGCACGATGCGGCGGGCGAGGACGCCGGAGGGGCGCACGGCGAGCTGGTCCTCGCCGGTGCCGCCGGTCAGGACGGCGGCCAGGCGTTCGCCGGCCCGGCGGTCGAGGTGTTCGGGCAGGTCGACGACGCCGCCGACACGCTGGGGGTGTTCGAGGGCGGCGGTCCAGGTCAGGCCGTGGAGCTGGGCCTGGCCGGGGCGGGTGGGCCGGTCGGCGCGCCCGGTGGCCACCGCGCCGCGGGTCAGGGCCCACAGGGGTGCGTCGGTGCCGGTGTCGCCGAGTGCCTGGATCAGGGCGACGCTCAGGGCGAGGCCGCGGGTCAGGGCCGGGTGGCTCGCGCAGGTGCTCTCGTCGTCGGCGAGGAGGGAGACCACGCCCGCGGGGGCGTCGGCGAGGTCGAGGGCCGCCAGGCGCTCGGCGAGGACGGCTCGGTCCAGGCAGGCGTCGTCGAGGACGAGCGGGTGGACGTGGGCGCCGTGGGCGGTCAGGGCCTCGGTGACGTCACCGGCGACGGTGCCACCGGTGGCGTCGGTGGTGACGAGCAGCCAGGTGCCGGTCAGGGTGGCGGCGGGCAGGCCGGTCAGGGGCTTCCAGGTGGCGCGGTAGCGCCAGGAGTCGACGGCGGACTCCTCGCGGCGGCGCTTGCGCCACTGCGCCAGGGCGGGCAGGACGGGGGCCAGGGCGGCGCCGTCGAGGTGCAGCCGCGAGGCGAGGGCGTCGACGTCCTCGTCCTCGACGGCGGCCCAGAAGTCGCCGTCGGCCGCCTCGCCGTCGGTGGTGGCGCTGCGCTGCGCGGGGACGGCCCACAGGTGTTCGCGCTGGAAGGGGTAGGTGGGCAGCGCGACGGGGCGGGCGCCGGTGCCGTCGAGGAGGTGGGCGAGGCCGGTGCGCACGCCGCGGACGAAGGCTTCGGCGAGGGAGGCGAGGAAGCGGTCGGTGCCGTCCTGTTCGCGGCGCAGGGTGCCGAGGGCGGCGACGGGAGTGCCGGCGGTCTCGGCGGTCTCCTGGACGGCCATGGTGAGCACGGGGTGGGAGCTGACCTCGACGAACGCCCGGTGCCCGGTGGCGAGCAGGGTGCGTACGGCCGGTTCGAACTCCACCGTCTGCCGCAGGTTGCGGTACCAGTAGGCGGCGTCCAGCAGGGTGTCGCCGTCGAGGAGTTCGCCGGTGACGGTGGACAGGAAGGGCACCTGGGCCGGGCGCGGGTCGAGTGGGGCGAGGTCGGCGAGGAGCTCGTCGTGCAGCAGCTCTACCTGGGCGGAGTGGGAGCCGTAGTCGACGGGGATGCGCTTGGCGCGCACGTCCTGGGCGACGAGCGCGGCCTGCAGGGCGTCCAGCGGTGCCACGGGCCCGGAGACGACGACGGAGCGGGGGCCGTTGACGGCGGCGACGGCCAGGCCCTCGCCGTGGGCGGCCAGGCGCTCGCGCACCTCGTCGACGGGCAGGGGGACGGAGAGCATGCCGCCGGATCCGGCCAGGACGCGGCCGATGGCCCGGCTGCGCAGGGCCACGACGCGGGCACCGTCCTGCAGGGACAGCGCGCCGGCGACGACGGCCGCGGCGATCTCGCCCTGGGAGTGGCCGACGACGGCGTCGGGGGTGACACCGTGGGCGCGCCACAGGGCGGCGAGGGAGACCATGACGGCCCAGGAGGCGGGCTGGACGACGTCGACGCGCTCCAGGCCGGGCGCCCCCTCGGTCTGCCGCAGGACGTCGGTCAGGGACCAGTCGGTGTACGGGGCGAGGGCGGCGGCGCACTCGGCGATGCGCTCGGCGAAGACGGGCGACTCGGCGAGCAGCCGGGCGCCCATGCCGGCCCACTGGGAGCCCTGGCCGGGGAAGACGAAGGCGGTCTTGCCGTTGATGTCGGCGGTGCCCTGGACGAGGCCGGGCGCGGAGCGGCCCTCGGCGAGGGCCGCCAGGCCCTCGGGCTGCGGCTCGTCGCCGCTGACGAGGACGACGGCGCGGTGGTCGAAGAGGGTGCGGGCGGTGATCAGGGTGTGGGCGACGTCCAGGGCGCGGACGTCGCCGGCGGTGCGCAGGTGGTCGGCCAGGTCCGCGGCCCGGGCCCGCAGGGCGCCGGGCGTACGGGCGGAGAGCACCCACGGCACGGTGGCCGGGGGCGCCGCGGCGGGGGCCGGGGCCGGCTCGGTGCTGGGGGCCTCCTCCAGGACGGCGTGGGCGTTGGTGCCGCTGATGCCGAAGGAGGAGACGGCGCAGCGGCGGGGCCGCTCGCCGGGGGCCCAGTCGGTGTCCTCGTGCAGCAGGGCGACGGTGCCGGGGCTCCAGTCGACGTGCGAGGAGGGGGTGGTGGCGTGGAGGGTGCGCGGCAGGGTGCCGTGGCGCAGGGCCATGACCATCTTGATGACGCCGGCGACGCCGGCGGCCGACTGGGTGTGGCCGATGTTGGACTTCACGGAGCCGAGCAGCAGGGGCCGCCCGGGGTCGCGGTCCTTGCCGTAGGTGGCGTGCAGGGCCTGGGCCTCGATGGGGTCGCCGAGGGCGGTGCCGGTGCCGTGGGCCTCGACGGCGTCGACGTCGCCCGGCTGCAGGCCGGCGTTGGCGAGGGCCTGGCGGATGACGCGCTGCTGGGCGGGGCCGTTGGGGGCGGTCAGGCCGTTGGAGGCGCCGTCCTGGTTGATGGCGGAGCCGCGGACGACGGCGAGGATCTGGTGGCCGTTGCGGCGGGCGTCGGAAAGGCGTTCGAGGACGAGGATGCCGACGCCCTCGGCGAGGGTCATGCCGTCGGCGCCGTCGGAGAAGGCCTTGCAGCGGCCGTCGCCGGCCAGGGCGCGCTGCTTGCTGAAGGCGATGAAGGGCGCGGGGGTGGTCATGACGGTGGCGCCGCCGGCGAGGGCCAGGGCGGATTCGCCGTTGCGCAGGGACTGGCAGGCCAGGTGCAGGGCGACCAGGGAGGAGGAGCAGGCGGTGTCGACGGTGACGGCCGGGCCCTGGAGGCCGAAGAGGTAGGCCAGGCGGCCGGACAGGACGCTGGGGCTGGTGCCGGTGACGGCGTGGCCGGCGGCGGTGCCGTCGTCGAGGCCGAGTCCGTACTCCTGGTAGGTGGAGCCGATGAAGGTGCCCGTCGCGCTGCCGTGGACGGTGGCCGGGTCGATGCCGGCCTGTTCGAACGCCTCCCAGGTGGTCTCCAGCAGCAGGCGCTGCTGGGGGTCCATGGACAGGGCCTCGCGCGGGGAGATGCCGAAGAAGCCGGCGTCGAACTCGCCCGCGTCGTGCAGGAATCCGCCCTGGGTGGAGTAGCTGGTGCCGGGGTGGTCGGGGTCGGGGTGGTAGAGGCCCTCGGTGTCCCAGCCGCGGCTCGTGGGGAATTCGGTGATGGCGTCGGTGCCGTCGGCGACCATCTGCCAGAACTGCTCGGCGGAGCGCACGCCGCCGGGGAAGCGGCAGCTCATGCCGACGATGGCGATGGGCTCGTCGAAGCCGCCCGCCGCGGCCGCGGCGGGCGCGGCGGGGCCGTCGGCGGCGCCGAGGAGTTCGGCGCGCAGGAAGCGGGCCAGGGCGACGGGGGTGGGGTGGTCGAAGACCATGGTGGCGGGCAGCGCCAGGCCGGTGAGGTCGGCCAGGCGACCCCGCAGCTCGACGGCGGTCAGCGAGTCGAAGCCGGCCTCGCGGAAGGCCCGCCGCTCGGCGACGCCCTCGGCGGAGGCGTGGCCGAGGACGACGGCGGCCTCGGCGCGCACGAGGTCGGTCAGCAGGCGCTCCTGCTCGGCGTCGTCCAGGCCGCGCAGCCGCCCGGCGAACTCCGGTGCGGCGCCGCTGCCGGCGTCCCGGCCGGCGGCGAGGGCGGCCACGTCGGGGAGTTCGTCGAAGAAGGCGGTGGGACGTACGGAGGTGAAGACGGGGTGGTAGCGCTCCCAGTCGACGTCGGCGACGGTGACCGTCACGTCCTGCTGGACGACGGCGCGGCGCAGTTCGGCCAGGGCGTTGGCGGGGGCCAGGAAGCGCAGGCCGCTCGCCTGGAGCCGGTCGGCGACGGCCTCGTGGGTGGCCATGCCGGCCTCGGCCCAGGGGCCCCAGGCCAGCGAGGTGGCGGCCAGGCCGCGGGCGCGGCGGTGCTCGGCCAGGGCGTCGAGGTAGGCGTTGGCGGCGCCGTAGGCACTCTGCCCGGCGCTGCCCCATACACCGGCGATGGAGGAGAACAGGACGAAGAAGTCCAGGTCGCGCTCGCCCAGGAGGGCGTCGAGGTGGGCGGCGCCGAGCAGTTTGGCGCTCATGGTGGCGGCCGCCTCGGC
The DNA here is from genome assembly GCF_039532865.1 of Streptomyces luteosporeus. Taxonomy (NCBI): domain Bacteria; kingdom Bacillati; phylum Actinomycetota; class Actinomycetes; order Kitasatosporales; family Streptomycetaceae; genus Streptomyces; species Streptomyces luteosporeus. The sequence goes on along the minus strand of NZ_BAAASL010000011.1, from coordinate 140,609 downwards.
CGGGGTGGTGGCGGCCAGCGGCGTGGCCTGGCCGACGCCGGCTGCGTGGACGACGCCGGTGAGATCGTCGATGCCGGCCAGCAGGGCGGCCAGGGCCTCGCGGTCGGCGGCGTCGCAGGCGGCGAGAGTGACGCGGGCGCCGAGGGCTTCGAGTTCGGTGACGAGGTCGGCGGCGCCGGGGGCGTCGGGGCCGCGCCGGCCGGTGAGGACGATGTGGGCGGCGCCGCTGCGGGCGAGCCAGCGGGCCACGTCGGCGCCGAGGGCGCCGGTGCCGCCGGTGATCAGGACGGTGCCGGAGGCGGTGAAGGCGCCGGCCGGGGGCAGGTCGGCGAGCGGGTGGCGCACCAGGCGGCGGGCGAGGGCGCCGCCCGGGCGCAGGGCGAGCTGGTCCTCGCCGCCGTCGGCGGCGAGTGCGCTCGCGAGTTGCTGGGTGGCGGGGGCGGTGAGGGTCTGCGGGAGGTCGATCAGTCCGCCGCGGCGGTGCGGGGATTCGAGGGCGGCCACCCGGCCCAGGCCCCAGGCGGCGGCCTGCAGCGGGGCGGTGAGCGGGTCGGCGGGGCCGGTGGTGACGGCGCCGCGGGTCAGCGTCCACAGGGGGGCGGTGATGCCCGCGTCGTCGAGGGCCTGGTGCAGCAGGATGCTGGCGGACAGCCCGGTGGGCAGGGCGCTGCCGGGCTCGTGGCCGGGCCGGTCGGCGAGCGGCAGCAGGGAGACGACGCCGGCGGCGTGCGGGAACGGTGCGAGCCGTTCGGCGAGTGCGGTGCGGTCGGTGCCGTCGGCGAGGAGCTGTTCGAACCGGGCGCCGTGGCCGCGCAGGGCGTCGAGGATCTCCTCGGTCTCCTCGGCGAGGTCCTCGGTGGTGACGAGGAGCCAGGTGCCCTCCAGGACGGGGGCGGCGGTGGCGCGGACGGGCTGCCAGCGCACCCGGTAGCGGGTGGAGTCCAGCAGGGCCTTCTCCTGTCGCTGCTGGCGCCAGGAGGACAGGGCCGGCAGCAGGGCGTAGAGGGAGGCGTGCTGTTCGTCGCGCAGGCCGAGCAGGCCGGCGAGCTCGGCGGCGTCGCCGCGGTCGACCGCGCCCCACAGGGCGGCGTCGGCCGGGTCGGCGGCGGGCGCGGCGGCGTGGCCGGGGGCGGTGTCGGGCCAGTAGCGCTCGTGCTGGAACGGGTACGTCGGAAGGAGGGGGGCCAGGTCGGTGGTACGGGCGCCGGTGGGCGCGAAGTAGGCGGCCCAGTCCACGGGCGTGCCGCGCACGTGCAGGCGGGCCAGGGCGGTGGCCACGGCCTGTTCCTCGTCGCGGTCGGTGCGCAGCAGCGGTACGAGGCCGGTGCCGGGCTCGTCGGCCAGGGTGTCCTGGGCGAGGGCGGTGAGGGTGCCGTCGGGGCCGAGTTCGGCGAAGGCGGCCGCGGTGGCGCGGGCGGTGCGCACGGCGTCGGCGAAGCGGACGGTGCCGCGGGCGTGGGCGACCCAGTACGCGGCGGTGCGCAGGTCGTCCCCGGTGGCGGTGCGGCCGGTGAGGGTGGAGACGACGGGGATGGTGCAGGGCCCGTAGGCGAGGGTCTCGGCGACGCGGCGGAACTCCTCGAGCATGGGGTCCATGAGCGGGGAGTGGAAGGCGTGGCTGACGCGCAGGCGGCGGGTCTTGCGGCCCTGTGCGGCGAAGGCGGCGGCGATCTCCTCGGTGGCGGTCTCCTCGCCGGCGATGACGACGGCGGTGGGGCCGTTGACGGCGGCGAGGGAGACCTCGTGCTCACGGCCGGCGAGGAGGGGGGCGACCTCGTCCTCGGTGGCCTGCAGGGAGATCATGGCGCCGCCGGAGGGCAGGGCCTGCATCAAGCGGGCGCGTGCGGCGACGAGTCGGGCGGCGTCGGGCAGGGAGAGCACGCCGGCGACGTGGGCGGCGGCGATCTCGCCGACGGAGTGGCCGAGCAGGACGGCCGGGCGCAGGCCCCAGGAGGCCAGCAGCCGGTGGAGGGCGACTTCGAGGGCGAAGAGGGCGGGCTGGGTGATGCCGGTGTGCTGCAGCAGCTCGGCCTCGGGGCTGCTGCCGTCGGCGAACAGTACCTCCTTCAGCGGCCGGCCGAGCAGCGGGTCGAGGGCGGCGGTGACCTCGTCGAGGGCCTCGGCGAAGACGGGGAAGCGCGCGTACAGTTCGCGGCCGGCGCCGGGGCGCTGGGAGCCCTGGCCGGCGAACATCAGGGCGAGCCCGGTGCCGGGGCCGCTCTCGCCCTCCACCAGTGCGGCGTCGGGCCGGTCGGTGGCGAGGGCGGTCAGGGCGCGCAGCAGTTCGTCGCGGTCGCCGACGACGACGGCGCGCTGGTCGAAGGCCGAGCGGGTGGTGGCCAGGGCGAGGCCGGCGTCGGTCGCGTCGAGCGCGGGGTGGGCGGCGGCGAAGGCGTGCAGGCGTGCGGCCTGGTCGCGCAGGGCGGAGCGGCTCTTGGCGGAGAGGACCCACGGCACGACGGCGGGCCGGGCGGTGGCCGCGGCGGCCGGCTCGGCGGTGGCCGGGGGTTCTTCGAGGATGAGGTGGGCGTTGGTGCCGGAGATGCCGAAGGAGGACACGCCGGCGCGCCGCGGGCGGCCGGCACGCGGCCAGGGGGTCTCCTCGGTGAGCAGGCGGACGGCCCCGGCCTCCCAGTCGACGTGCTGGGAGGGCCGGCCGGCGTGCAGGGTGGGCGGCAGGGCCTCGTGCTGCATCGCCATGACCATCTTGATGACGCCGGCAACGCCGGCGGCGGCCTGGGTGTGGCCGATGTTGGACTTCACGGAGCCCAGCAGCAGGGGCCGGTCGGCTGGCCGGTCCTGGCCGTAGGTGGCGAGCAGGGCCTGGGCCTCGATCGGGTCGCCCAGCGTCGTGCCCGTGCCGTGGCCCTCGACGGCGTCGACGTCGGCCGTGGACAGACCGGCGCCGGCCAGGGCCTGGCGGATCACCCGCTGCTGGGACGGGCCGTTGGGGGCGGTGAGCCCGTTGGACGCGCCGTCCTGGTTGACGGCCGAGCCGCGCACCACGGCCAGCACGCGGTGACCGTTGCGGCGGGCATCGGAGAGCCGCTCGAGGACGAGCATGCCCACGCCCTCGCCCCAGCCGACGCCGTCGGCGGAGTCGGAGAACGCCTTGCACCGGCCGTCCGGGGACAGGCCGCGCTGGCGGGAGAACTCGATCAGGGAGGTCGGGGTCGACATCACCGTCACGCCGCCGGCGAGGGCCAGCGTGCACTCCCCCGACCGCAGGGCGTGCATCGCCCAGTGCAGGGCGACCAGCGAGGAGGAGCAGGCGGTGTCGACGGTGACGGCCGGGCCCTCCAGGCCCAGGGTGTAGGCGACGCGGCCGGAGGCGATGCTGGGCGAGGTGCCGCTGCCCTGGTGGCCCTCGAAGCGGCCGCCGGTGAGGGTGGCCGCGTAGTCGTTGTACATCACGCCGGCGAACACGCCGGTCTGGCTGCCGCGCAGGGACACCGGGTCGATGCCGGCGCGCTCGATCGCCTCCCAGGACGCCTCCAGCAGCAGGCGCTGCTGGGCGTCGGTGGCCAGGGCCTCGCGCGGGCTCATGCCGAAGAAGGCGGGGTCGAACTCGGCGGCGTCGTGCAGGAATCCGCCGAAGCGGGTGTAGGTGGTGCCCAGGTGGTCGGGGTCGGGGTGGTAGAGGTTCTCCAGGTCCCAGCCGCGGTCGGCGGGCAGGCCGGTGATGGCGTCGGTGCCCTCGGCCACCAGGCGCCACAGGTCCTCCGGGGAGGCGACGCCGCCGGGGTAGCGGCAGCTCATGCCGACGATGACGACGGGGTCCCGGTCGTCGGCGGCGGCGCGCGGGGCGGGGGCCGGGCCGTCGGCCTCGGCGCCCGTGAGTTCGCCGAGGAGGTGGGTGGCCAGGGCGGTGACGTTGGGGTGGTCGAAGACGAGGGTGGCCGGGGTGCGCAGGCCGGTGACGGTGCCGATGCGGTTGCGCATCTCGACGGCGGTCAGCGAGTCGAAGCCCAGGTCCTGGAAGGGGCGGGCCGGGTCGATCTCGGTGGGGTCGGTGTGGCCGAGGACGGCGGCGACCTGGGCGCGGACGAGGTCGGTCACGAAGCGCAGGCGCTCGGGCGCCTCCAGGCGGGCCAGGCGCTGGGCGAGGCCCACGGCGGTCTCGGTGCCGGAGACGGCGGTGCGGCGCACCGGCGTGCGGATCAGGCCGCGCAGCAGCGGGGGCACCTCGCCCTGCAGGCGCAGGACGGACAGGTCCAGGCGCACGGGCAGCAGGACGGGGGTGCGGGCGGCGAGGGCGGCGTCGAAGAGGGCGAGGCCCTGCTCCTCGGTGAGGGCGGGCGTGCCCCGGCGGGCCAGGCGCTCCAGCGCGTCGTCGCCCATGGCGCCGGTCATGCCGGCGCCGGCGGGTGCCCAGGGGCCCCAGCCGAGGGAGAGGGCGGGCAGGCCGGCGGCGTGCCGGTGGGCGGCGAGGGCGTCGAGGAAGGCGTTGGCGGCGGCGTAGTTGCCCTGGCCGGGGGCGCCGACGGTGCCGGAGAAGGAGGACAGGACGACGAAGGCGGCGAGGCCGGCCTCGCGGGTGGCCTCGTGCAGGTGCCAGACGGCGTCGGCCTTGGGCCGCAGGACGGCGGCGAGCCGGTCGGGGGTCAGGGCCTCCACGACGCCGTCGTCGAGGACGCCGGCGGCGTGCACGACGGCGGTGAGCGGGTGGGCTGCGGGCACGGCGGCCAGGAGGCGGTCGACGGCGGCGCGGTCGGCGAGGTCGCAGGCTGCGATGGTGACGTGGGCGCCGAGCGGGGCGAGTTCGGTGACGAGGGCGTCGGCTCCGGGCGCGTCGGTGCCCCTGCGGCCGGCCAGCAGCAGGTGGCGTACGCCGTGCTCGGCGACCAGGTGCCGGGCCAGGGCGCTGCCGAGCTGGCCGGTGCCGCCGGTGAGCAGGACGGTGCCGTCGGGGTTCCAGGCGGGGGCGTCGGTGGGGAGCGGGGCGGTGGCGCGGGCCAGGCGTGCGGCGAGCAGGGTGGTGCCGCGGACGGCGGTCTGGGGCTCGTCGGTGGTCAGCGCCGCCGCGGGCGGGGGCGTGGTGGGGTCGGCGGGGTCGAGGTCCAGCAGCCGGAAGCGGCCGGGGTGTTCGCTCTGTGCGGAGCGCACCAGGCCCCATGCGGCGGCGGCCGCGGGGTCGGTCGGGGCACGGCCGCCGGCGGTGACCGCGCCGCGGGTGACGAACACGAGCCGGGCGTCGGCGGGGCGTTCCCGGCCGAGCCAGGCCTGCAGGTGGGCGAGGGCCCCGGTGGCCAGGGTGCGGGCCGAAGCTGCGGCGTCGTCGCCGTCCCCGGCGAGCGGTACGAGGACGAGGTCGGGGGTGTCGCCGTCGAGGGTGGCGAGGGTGGGTGCCCCGAGGGTGGCGGCGAGGCCGAGGGGGTCGGGGCCGAGGACGGCGACGTCGGCGGGCCGGGTACGGGTGGCGCTCTCGCGCGCGGGGGTCCAGCGCAGTTCGAACAGCGCGTCGCGCACGAGCGGGTCGCCGGCGGTCGCGGTGCCGGGCAGGGCGCGCAGCACGAGGGTGCCGACGGAGGCGACGGGGGCGCCGGTGGTGTCGGCGACGGCCAGGGTGACCGCGTCGTCGCCGGTGCGGGTGAGGGCGATGCGGACGGTGGTGGCGCCGGTGGCGTGGAGGGAGACGTCCTGCCAGGCAAAGGGCACGCCGGCGACGCCCAGCAGGGCGCAGGAGTGCAGGGCGGCGTCGAGGAGGGCGGGGTGGATGCCGAAGGCGCAGGCGTCGGCGCCGGCCTCCTGCGGTAGGGTCACCTCGGCGAGGAGGGTGTCCTCGCCGGTGCGCCAGGCGCCGCGCAGGCCCCGGAAGAGGGGGCCGTAGGCGTATCCGGCGGTGGCGAGGCGCTCGTAGAAGCCGTCGAGGTCCAGGGCCTCGGCGCCGGCGGGCGGCCAGGCGGTGGGGTCGGCGGTGGCGCCGGGGGCGGCGCGGTGCTCGCCGGGGGCGAGGGTGCCGGTGGCGTGCTGGGTCCAGGGCAGTTCCTCGTCGCCCTCGGGGCGGGAGTGCAGGCTCACTTCGCGGCGGCCGGTGCCGTCGGGGCTGCCGACCCACACCTGCACCTGGACGCCGCCCTGCTCGGGCAGGACGAGGGGGGCGGCGAGGGTGAGGTCCTCGATGCGCTCGCAGCCGGCCTCGTCGCCGGCGCGCACGGCCAGTTCGACGAAGGCGGTGCCGGGCAGCAGGACGGTGCCGTCGACGGTGTGCTCGGCGAGCCAGGGATGGGTGCGGCGGGAGAGGCGGCCGGTGAGCAGCAGGCCGTCGGAGTTGGCGATGGACACGGCCGCGGCCAGCAGCGGGTGGCCGGCCGCACCGAGCCCGGCGGCGCGCACGTCGCCGCCGTGGGTGAGGCCCTTGGGCCAGTAGTGGCGTCGCTGGAAGGGGTACGTGGGCAGGGCGGCCGGGTCGCAGGGGCGCACGCCGGTGCCGGCGAAGTACGGCTGCCACTGCACGGGCACGCCGCGCACGTACAGCTGGGCCAAGGCGGCGGTGGCGCTGTCCGCCTCGGGGCGGCCGGCGCGCAGCAGGGGGACGGCAGCGACATCGGCGGCGTCGGCGGCGTCCTCCAGGCAGGTGCGCGTCAGGGCGCTGAGGACGGCGTCCGGGCCGAGTTCGAGGAAGGTGGTGGTGCCGTGGCCGGCGAGCCAGGCGAGGGCGTCGGCGAAGCGGACGGCGTGGCGGGCGTGGTCGGCCCAGTAGCCGGCGGAGGTGAGCTGTTCGACGGTGGCGAGGGTGCCGGTGAGGGTCGAGACGAGGGGGATGGCCGGGGCCTGGGCGTCGAGGCCGGCGACGACGGCGCGGAACTCCTCCAGCACGGGGTCCATGAGGGAGGAGTGGAAGGCGTGGGAGACCTGCAGCCGGCCGGTGCGGCGGCCGTCGGCCGCGAAGCGGGCGGCGAGCGCCACGACGGCGTCCTCGGCGCCGGAGATCACGACCGCCGTGGGGCCGTTGACGGCCGCGAGGGAGACGTCCTCGGTCAGGTGCGGCAGGATTTCGGCCTCGGTCGCCTCGACGGCGACCATCGCGCCGCCGGCGGGCAGCGCCTGCATCAGCCGGGCGCGGGCGAGGACGAGGGTGGCGGCGTCGGCGAGGGAGAACACGCCGGCGGCGTGGGCGGCGGCGATCTCGCCGACGGAGTGGCCGGCGAGGTGGTCGGGCTTGACGCCCCAGGAGGTCACGAGGCGGAACAGCGCCACTTCGAGGGCGAAGAGGGCGGGTTGGGCGTATCCGGTCTGCTGCAGCAGGGCCGCCTCGGGCGCGTCCTCGTCGGCGAAGAGCACGTCCTTGAGCGGCGTGTCGAGGCCGGGGTCGAGGTGGGCTGCGGCCTCGTCGAAGGCCTGGGCGAAGACGGGGAAGCGGGCGTAGAGCTCGCGGCCGGCGGCGGCGCGCTGGGAGCCCTGGCCGGCGAAGAGCAGGGCCAGCCTGGTGCGGCCGGCGGCGCTGCCGTGGACGTACGCGCCGGGCTCGCCGGCGGCCAGGGCGCGCAGCGCCGCGGTGGCCTCGGTGCCACTGGCGGCGGTGATCACGGCGCGGTGTTCGAGGCCGGAGCGGGTGGTGGCCAGGGCGTGGGCGATGCCGGCGGCATCGGCCGGGTGGGCGTCGAGGTGGTCGGCCAGGCGTGCGGCCTGGGCGCGCAGGGCCTCGCGGGTGCGGCCGGACAGCGGCCAGGGCAGGACGCCGGCGGGCACCGCCGCGCCGGGCTCGTCCTCGGCGGGGGCGGGCGGGGCCTCCTCGATGATGGTGTGGGCGTTGGTGCCGCTCAGGCCGAAGGAGGACACGCCGGCCCGGCGGGGCCGTTCGCCCTGCGCCCAGGGCTGCTCCTCGGTGAGCAGGCGCACTGCTCCGGAGGACCAGTCGACGTGGGTGGAGGGGGCGTCGACGTGCAGGGTGCGCGGCAGCACTTGGTGCTGCAGGGCGAGCACCATCTTGATGACGCCGGCCATGCCGGCGGCGGCCTGGGTGTGGCTGATGTTGGACTTGACCGAGCCGAGCAGCAGCGGCCGGTCCTCGGCGCGGCCCCGGCCGTAGGTGGCCAGCAGGGCCTGGGCCTCGACGGGGTCGCCGAGGGTGGTGCCGGTGCCGTGGGCCTCGACGACGTCGATCTCGTCGGCGGACAGGCGGGCGTTGACCAGGGCCTGTTCGATGACGCGCTGCTGGGAGGGGCCGTTGGGGGCGGTCAGGCCGTTGGAGGCGCCGTCCTGGTTGACGGCGGAGCCGCGGACGACGGCGAGGATCCGGTGGCCGTTGCGCCGGGCGTCGGACAGCCGCTCCAGGACGAGCACGCCCACGCCCTCCGACCAGCCGGTGCCGGCGGCGGAGTCGGCGAAGGAGCGGCAGCGCCCGTCGGCGGCGAGCCCGCCCTGGCGGGCGAACTCGATGAAGGTGGTGGGGCTGGACATCACCGTCACGCCCGCCGCCAGCGCCAGCGAGCACTCGCCCTGGCGCAGCGCGTGGGCGGCCAGGTGCAGGGCCACCAGCGAGGAGGAGCAGGCGGTGTCGACGGTGACGGCGGGGCCGACGGCGCCGTAGAAGTAGGACAGGCGGCCGGAGAGGATGCTGGTCGCGTTGCCGGTCAGGGTGAAGCCCTGGACGTCGTCGTCGGGGCCGATGCGGTAGTCCTGCGGCATGGCGCCGACGAAGACGCCGGTCCTGCTGCCGCGCACGCCGGCCGGATCGATGCCGGCCCGCTCGAACGCCTCCCAGGAGGTCTCCAGCAGCACGCGCTGCTGGGGGTCCATGGCCAGGGCCTCGCGGGGGGAGATGCCGAAGAAGGCGGCGTCGAAGCGGGCGGCGTCGTGCAGGAATCCGCCGGCGAACTCCTCGCCGTCGGTGAGCTGTTCCCAGCCGCGGTCGGCGGGGAATCCCGTGATGCCGTCCCGGCCTTCGCGAAGCAGGGTCCAGAGCTCCTCGGGGCTGCCCACACCGCCGGGGAAGCGGCAGCTCATGCCCACGATCGCGATGGGCTCGCGGGCGGCCGCCTCCAGTTCGCTCACCTTCTGCCGCGAGCGCTTGAGGTCGGCGCTGGCCCGCTTGAGGTAGTCCCGGAGCTTCTGTTCCTTGTCCATTGTCAACTCAACCCATCTCAAGACCGGCGGACAGCAGAGGATTCGGTGTGGACATCCGGCACTCGGGAGGGCTGTTCCACAGCGACTCGACGTCATCCGGGCGCCCCGCCCGGGGCACGGCCCGGCTTCCCGCACGCCACGCGCCCAGTGTCGGCGGGCACGGCTCGAAAAATCCCTAGAGTGGAAATCACCGGAGCCGGACATCGCCGCAGGCGGGGCGCACGGGCGGGCGGGCGAGGACGCCCTGATGGCAGGGGGTTACCAGATGGCGGCGGCCAGCACCTCGCCGTGGTCGCGCTCGCGGGCGGCCTGGCGCAGGTCGGACTCGACCATCATCTGCATCAGTTCGGGGAAGCCGACCTCCGGCTCCCAGCCCAGCGCCTCGCGGGCGCAGGTGTAGTCGGCGCACAGCGTCTCGACCTCGGCGGGGCGCACGAGGGCCGGGTCGACGACGACGTGCTCCTCCCAGTCCAGGCCGACGCACTCGAAGGCCAGGCGCGCGGCCTCCCGTACGGAGTGCATCTGCCCGGTGCCGACGACGTACTCGCCGGGCTCGTCCTGCTGCAGCATCAGGTGCATGGCGCGGACGTAGTCGCCGGCGAAGCCCCAGTCGCGCACGGCGTCGAGGTTGCCGAGGGAGAGCTTGTCCTGCAGGCCCAGCTTGATCTGGGCCACGGCCAGGGAGATCTTGCGGGTGACGAACTCGGCGCCGCGGCGGGGCGATTCGTGGTTGAAGAGGATCCCGGAGACCCCGTACATCCCGAAGGACTCACGGTAGTTGCGGGTGATGTAGTGCCCGTAGGTCTTGGCGACGCCGTAGGGGCTGCGGGGGTGGAAGGAGGTGTGCTCGTTCTGCGGGGTCTCGACGACCTTGCCGAACATCTCCGAGGAGGATGCCTGGTAGAAGCGGATCTGCCCGGAGCCGTGCCCGCTGCCGGAGGACCTGCCCAGGCCGCTGACCATGCGGATGGCCTCCAGCATCCGCAGCACGCCGGTGCCGTTGACCTCGGTGACGAGCTCGGCCTGTTCCCAGGACATGGGGACGAAGGAGATGGCTCCGAGGTTGTAGACCTCGTCGGGCTGGACGAGGTCGACGGCGGCGACCAGGCTGGCCTGGTCCATCAGGTCGCCGTTGACGAACGACAGCTCCGGTATGAGCCGGCCCACCCGCTCCTTGCGGGGGTTGGCCTGGCCCCGGGTCAGGCCCCATACCTGGTAGCCCTCGGCGAGGAGGTGCTCGGCCAGGTAGGAGCCGTCCTGCCCGGTGATTCCGGTGATCAGCGCGCGCTTGGACATCAGTCCCCTTTCGCAGTGCTCGGCGAGCTCACCGAATCACGCAAGCGGCTAAGGAATTTCCGAGACTTCGCGCCGCGGCGGGCGCCCGGCCCGTGGCACAGAGGTCAGTACAATCAGGCGTTCGCAGAGTGCGTGACGAGCGGGTGAGGAGCGGAGAACGTGAGCGGCTGGCACGGGCTGTACCGGGTGCGCAACGTCCACAGCGGGCTGCTGCTGGAGGTGGCGGGCGGCCGCAAGGGCAGCGGTGCCAACGTGCAGCAGGGCAAGGAGGACGGCTCGCCGGCCCAGTTGTGGCAGGTGAGCCCGGTGCACGAGGGCAGTGCCGAGTACCACTTCGTCAACGCGGGCAGCGGCAAGCGCCTGGACGTCACCGGCGCCTCCGTGGAGAACGGCGCCAACGTCCAGCAGTGGAAGGCCAACAACTACGGCGCCCAGGAGTGGCTCGTCGAGCGCCACCTGGACGACGCGGGGACGGTCAGCCTGGTCAACCACGTCAGCGGTCTGCTGCTGGAGGTGGCCGACGCGGGCACGTCCCCCGGCGACAACGTGCAGCAGTGGGAGGACAGGGACCACCCGGCGCAGTGGTGGCGCCTGGAGCCGGCGGCCTGATCCGGGCTTGATCCGGCTGCTCGATCCGGCGGCCCGGTCCTTCAGTCGGCCGGGCCGTCGGTGATGCGGCGCAGCCAGTCGCGCAGCAGCAGCGTCTCGTTGGCGGTCAGCCCGGGCGCCCGCTCACCGGTCAGCGCGGCGGCCAGGGTGGCCGCCGCGGCATGCGGGTCGGCCCCGGGGCGCCCCGGGAGGTTTTCGCCTGCGCCGGCCGCCTCCTCAGGGGCCTTCGCGGCTCCGGTGGTGATCGCGTCGACGACCGCGTCCCGGGTGCGCCGGCAGACCTGCTCGGCCTCCGCCCCGGGGTCGGCGATCAGGGCCAGGGTGACGCCGCTGTTGGCGGCCAGGACCATGCGCGCGGCGAGCTCCGGGGCGGTCCGCAGCCGCCCGGCCAGTGCGATGCGGCGGCACAGTTCCAGCAGTGCGCCGTGGGCCTCGCGGGCGGCGGCCGGCGGGGGGCCGGTGCGCGGGGTGCCGTACATCAGGGCGTAGAAGGCCGGGTGCGTACGGCCGAACTCCACGTGGGCGTCCCAGCCGCGGCGCAGGTCCTCCACGGGGTCGCCGGTGGAGCCGGCGGCCTTCTTGCCGGACAGGTACTGCTCGAAGCCGTGGGCGACGACCGCGTCGAGGAGCCCCTGCTTGTCGCCGAAGTGGTGGTAGAGCGTCGGCGCTCCCACGCCGGCGGCCTCGCAGACCGCCCGGGTGGAGACGGGGGCGCCGCCGGATGCGGCGAGCAGGCGGGCGGCGGCCTGGAGGATGCGGTCCCGGGGGCTGGCGGTCATGTAGCAACGATATAGGGCTCGGGCCCGGGGCGATAAAGAAACCCGCGTGGCGATATAGCAGCGATACATTCCTAGGTGTATCGTCGATAGCGAGGCGCGTCCGGTCGGCCTGCGGCCCCGGCGCCCGGTGCGCCCGGCCCGCCCACGGCGGCCCGGCGCCTCGTCCCCCGCCCTCCCGAGGAAAGAGACCCGTGTCATGACGTCCATGCGTGTTGCCCAGGTGGCCTCCCCCGGAGGGGACCTCGAGATCGTCGAGCGCGAGCTCCCCGAGCCCGGTCCCGGCCATGTCCGCATCGCCGTCGAGGCGTGCGGCGTCTGCCACACCGACGCCGCCTTCGTGCACAATGCCTTCCCCGACGTCCGCTTCCCGCTGGTCACCGGCCACGAGGTGGCCGGCCGCATCGACGCCCTCGGCGAGGGCGTGACCGGCTGGCAGGCCGGCGACCGGGTGGCGGTGGGCTGGTTCGGCGGACACTGCGGCCACTGCCGCCCCTGCCGCGAGGGCGACTTCATCCACTGCACCTCCCTGCAGGTGCCCGGCTGGGCCTACCCCGGCGGCTTCGCCGAGGCCATGGTCGCGCCCGTCGGCGCGCTGGCCCGCATCCCCGAGGAGCTCTCCGCCACCGAGGCGGCGCCGCTCGGCTGCGCCGGCGTGACCACCTTCAACGCCCTGCGGCACAGCGGCGCGGGCCCCGGCGACCTGGTCGCCGTCCTGGGCCTGGGCGGCCTGGGTCACCTCGGCGTGCAGTACGCGGCGGCCCTCGGGTTCGACACCGTCGCCATCGCGCGCGGCGCCGGCAAGAAGGACCTCGCCCACAAGCTCGGCGCCCGCCACTACATCGACAGCAGGGACACCGACGTGGCCGCGGCCCTGCAGGACCTCGGCGGCGCCAAGGTGGTCCTGGCCACGGCGGCCAACTCCGACGCGATGAGCGCCACGATCGACGGCCTCGCCCACCGCGGCGAGCTCGTGGTGCTGGGCGCCACCCCGGAGCCCCTCACCGTCACCCCGCTGCAGCTGATCATGGGTAGCCGCACCGTGCACGGCCACCCCTCCGGCACCGCGCAGGACGTCGAGGAGACCATGGCGTTCAGCGCCCGCAACGGCATCCGCCCGATGGTGGAGACCGTGCCCCTGGAGGAGGCCGGCGCCGCGTTCGCGCGCATGCTCTCCGGCGAGGCGCGCTTCCGGATGGTCCTGACGACCGGCCGGTAGGCGGTCAGCGGGAGGTGTAGGTCAGGCAGTCGGCCGCGTCCTGCAGCGCGGCCACCGTGATGCCGGGGGCCTGGCACTCCAGCCCCACGTTGTGCAGGCACCCGGACATCTTGCACGCGCCCACCCGGCCCGTGGCGGCCAGGTCGCCGCCCTTGGTGGAGTGCACGAAGAAGGTGTCGCAGCGGGCGTGCGTCGAGTCGCCCACGGTGATGGCCAGGGCATGGCAGGCACTGTCCTGGTTGTACGCGCAGTCGGCGACCTGGCACACGGCCACCTGAGGCATCTCCACGGCGCTCTCCTCGCACGGCGGTACCGGGTTCGCACGATGCCTTCCTCGCCCGCCGCGCCACGACACCGGCGGGCGGGCCCGTTCACCCGGAAGCCGGTTCGAAGCGGATTTCGAGCAGGGTCCGAAGCAGGTTTCGCAGCACCTTTCGAAGCGGATACGGAGCCGATTCGAAACCGGTTTGAGCAGCACGGCGGCAGCCGAGAATCCTTGCGTCCCGACCCGCGCGAGTGCCTCGGAGGTCGCTCCATGCGCCGCAGTGTCGCAGCCGTCCTGACAGCCCTGCTCTCCACTGCGGCCCTGGCCGCATCACCCGGCGGCGCCGCGCAGGCGCGCGGGCCGGCAGCCGCCCCGCGCGAAGCCGCGGCCGCCGGCCGTCCGGTGGTCTTCGTGCACGGCCGCAACGCCGACGCCGGCGTGTGGAACAGCATGATCGCCCGCTTCAGAGCGGCGGGCACGCCCGGGGACCGGCTGTTCGCCTGGAGCTACGACACCGCCCAGCCGACGAACGAGGTGACCGCCGGCCTCCTGGCGCAGTACGTCGACGCGGTGCTGCGGCGCACCGGCGCCTCCCAGGTGGACATCGTCGCCCACAGCCTGGGCAGCCTCCCGAGCCGCTGGTACGTGAAGTTCGGCGGGGGGCGGGCCACGGTCCGCCACTGGGTCTCCCTGGCCGGCCCCAACCACGGCACGGGCATCGCCCTGTTGTGCGCCCTGTGGGACCAGGGCTGCAAGGACATGACGCCCGGGTCGTACGTCCTGACGCACCTCAACTCCGGGGACGAGTCGCCCGGTTCCGTCGACTACACGGTCCTGTGGTCGCCCTGCGACGAGACGATGCTCCCGCAGAACAGCCCGCAGCTGCAGGGCGCGCACAACGTACGCACCACCTGCCTGAAGCACAACGACCTGCTGACGGACGCCGCGGTGGCCGCGAAGGTGCGCGCGACCCTGGGGGCCGATCGCATGTGACGCGCATCACCGGCGACGGCGTCACACTTTCGCCGCGCGCACGGTCTACCCGGTGAACCCGCTTCCCACAGGAAGGTGATCACCATGGAGACCGTGACGGTACGCCGCGTCATCGCCGCGCCGATCGCCGAGGTGTTCGACTGGTGCGCCACGACCACCAACTACACCCGCAGCCCCTTCGTCCTGCGGGCGCGTCTGGCCCGGCCGGGCACGGACGCGCCCTACGGGGTGGGCGCCGTACGGCTGCACACCTGGCTGATCGGCTGGTTCCGGGAGCGGATCACCGCCTACAATGCGCCGTACGGCTTCGACTACACCGTCGACCGCAGCTTCCCGCCGGCCCGGCACGAGCTGGGCCGCATGACCTTCACCGAGGTCGCGAACGGCACCCTGGTGGAGTGGACGACGACCTTCCAGGCCCCGCTCGGCGCACGGGCGACCCGGCTGCTGGCGCCCGTCGTCGGCCACGTCTTCGGCCGGATCCTCGACGCGGCGGATGCGGCCCTTGCCCGGGGATGAGGGACGTGCAGCAGATGCGCGACCGCCCGCGGTCAGCGGACCGTCAGGTCCCCGTCGGGCAGGTCCTCGACGCTCACCACGGCCTGCGGCACCCCGAGGCCGCGCGCCACGGCGGCGGCGATGCCCGCGGGATCGGGCTGCGTGGGGTAGGGCACCTGCTCGTCGGGGCCGTAGGCCTCGACGGCCTTGGTGAAGTAGCCGGGGTGCCAGGCGCCGACGGCGCCCTTGACCTCCACCGCGGTCACGCGCCGCGCCCCGGCGGCCCGGCGCAGTGCCGGCAGGATCGCGTCCGAGCGGTACTCGCCCGGCACCTGGAACAGGCTGGCGTGGGCGCCCGCCTTGCCCCCGCCCGCCAGGCGGACGGTCACCGTCAGGCAGCTGGTCACCGAGGGGTAGAGGATGGCCTGCCCGGGTGCGGCCACGCGCACCTGACCCTCCGTGATGCGCACCGGCTCGCTCGCCTTCGCGCGCGCCGGGGCGGCGGCCGCGGCGTGGTCGTACGCCTGGCCGTAGGAAGGGGCGGGCGCGGCGGCGGCCGCGGGCGCCGCCAGGCCGGCGAGCAGGGCGACGGCGGCGAGGGCATGGGGTATGGCGGCTGCGGGCACGGGTGTTCCTTCACGTCTCGGTCGGTGGTCGGGCGCGCGGGCCGGTGATGTCGGACCCCCTTGGCACACTCGGTGGCAGGTCCACCCCTTGCACCGAAGGACGCCATGCTCACCACCCTCGCAGTCGAAAACTACCGTTCCCTGCGGCGCCTGATCGTCCCGCTGGAGCGGCTCACCGTGGTCTCGGGCGCGAACGGCACGGGCAAGTCGAGCCTGTACCGGGCGCTGCGGCTGCTGGCCGACGCCGCCGACGGCGGCGCGGTCGCGGCCCTCGCGCGCGAGGGCGGGCTGCCGTCGGCCCTGTGGGCCGGCGACCGGCGCGGCAGCGGCCGCTCCCCGGTGGTGAGCCTGCGCCTGGGCTTCGCCGGCGACGAGTTCGGGTACGCGGTCGACTTCGGTCATCCGATCGGCGCGGGGGCACCGTCCATGTTCGGCCGCGACCCCGAGATCAAGCGGGAGTGCACCTGGGCCGGTCCCGTGCTGCGCCCCTCGGCCCTGCTGTCGGACCGCTCCGGCCCGTCCGTGCGCACCCGCACCGCCGACGGCAGCTGGCACCGGTCGGTGAGCGCCCTGCGCCCCTACGACAGCATGCTCGGCGAGCTCGCCGACCCCCGCCTGGCCCCCGACCTGCTGCGGCTGCGCGAGCACATGCGCTCCTGGCGGTTCTACGACCACGTGCGCACCGACGCCCACGCGCCGGCCCGGGCCGCCCGGGTCGGCACCCGCACCCCGGTGCTCGGCCACGACGGCGCCGACCTCGCGGCGGCGCTGCAGACGATCCGCGAGACCGGCGACCACGAGGCCCTGGCCGCGGCCGTGGACGCCGCGTTCCCGGGCAGCACCGTGGAGATCACCGACCAGGGCGGGCGCTTCGAGCTGCTGCTGCACCAGCGGGGGATGCTGCGCCCGCTGGGTGCGGCCGAGCTCTCCGACGGCACCCTGCGATATCTGCTGTGGACGGCGGCGCTGCTCACCCCGCGCCCGCCGGCGCTGCTCGTGCTCAACGAGCCCGAGTCGAGCCTGCACCCCGATCTGCTGCCCCCGCTGGCCGACCTGATCCTCACGGCGGCCCGGGACACCCAGATCGTGGTGGTCACCCACGCGCAGGAGCTGGCCGCGGCCCTCGCGCGCGGCGCGCGCAGCCACCGCATCGGCACGGCCTCGGTCACCCTGGTCAAGGACGCCTCCGGCCGTACGGAGGTCGCCGGGCGCGAGGGCCCGCTGGACGAGCCGCTGTGGCACTGGCCGAAGCGCTGACATCGCAGCCGGTCCGGGCGATTACCGGCGGCCGCAGGGGGTACTCGGTTCCACCGTAGGTGTGCGCTTGAGGACCGACGGAGCGGACCGGGAGCACGCATGACGATGTGGCAGGCGCCTGCGGCGCCGGATCCCGGTCACCGGCGGCCCTGGCTGCGGATCTTCTTCTCGGGGCTGGTGCTGTGGCTGCTGACGGTGGCGGTCACCTTCGTGACCGGCAACCCCAACCTGGTCCCGACCCTGGTGCTGCTGGGCAGCTTCCTGGTGCCGGTCACGTTCGTGGCCTGGGCCTTCGAGCGCAGGGACACCGGTGAGCTGACGCCCACCCTCGTCTTCGGCACGTTCCTGACCGGCGGGGTGCTGGGGGTGCTGGCGGCGTCGGTCCTGGAGACGTACCTGCTGCATCCCTCGCCGTGGCTGTTCGCCGGGGTCGGGCTGATCGAGGAAGCGGTCAAGCTGTGCACCCTGGCGTTCCTCACCCGGCGCCTGGCCACCAAGACCGTCCGCGACGGCATGGTGCTGGGCGCGGCGGTCGGCTTCGGCTTCGCCGCACTGGAATCGGCCGGGTACGCCTTCACGGCCCTGTTCACCGTCCGCGGGCTGTCGCTGATGCAGCTGGTGCAGACCGAGGTCCTGCGCGGGCTGCTGTCCCCCGTCGGTCACGGTCTGTGGACCGCGATCCTGGGCGGTGTGCTGTTCTCCTCCAGCACCCGGGACCACTTCGTCGTCACCGGGCGCCTGGTCCTGGCCTACCTGGGCGTGTCGGCGCTGCACGCCCTGTGGGACTCGATGCACGACATCGCGCTGATCGTGACCCTGCTGCTGACCGGTACGCCCGGCCAGTACGAGCTGCTGCGCAACGGCTGGCTGCCCCGGCCGACCCAGGAGCAGATCGATGTGTTCACCGTGCTCTCCTGGGGCGGCCTGGCGCTCGTCGGCGCCGTGGGCGTGGCCTGGCTGCTGGCCGAGGCCCGTGCGGCCCGCCGGGCCCCGGCCGGCCGGGCGGGGCCCGGCGGGTGGCGCATCCCCGTCCGTCCGGGGCCGTGAGCCGGCGGGGCCGGGGTCAGCCGTTGCCGGGGGCCGCGGCGGAGAGCGGGGCGGCGATGTCCTCCAGGGAGCGGCGTTCGGCGGGCATGGCGAGGAAAGCCGCGACGAGACCGGCGGCCGTCATCAGGGCGGCGCCGATGCAGAAGGCGAGCACCGTGTCGCCGACCGCGCCGGTGCCGGTCAGCCGGGAGAACAGCAGCGGCCCGGTGATGCCGCCGGCGGCCGTGCCGACGGCGTAGAAGAAGGCGATGGCCAGGGCCCGGGTCTCCATGGGGAAGACCTCGCTCACCGTCAGGTACGCGCTGCTGGCGCCGGCCGAGGCGAAGAAGAGCACCGCGCACCAGCAGGCCGTCAGGCCGGCGGCGTCCAGGGTGCCGCGGCCGAAGAGCCAGGCGGTGGCGAACAGCAGCAGCCCGCTGACCACGTACGTCCCGGTGATCATCGGGCGGCGGCCGAGGGTGTCGAAGAGCCGGCCCAGCAGCAGCGGCCCGAGGAAGTTGCCGAAGGCGATGACGGCGAAGTAGTAGCCGGTGTGCCCGGAGGGCACCGCGAAGAAGCGGGTGAGGATCGCCCCGAAGCCGAAGGTGATGGAGTTGTACAGGAACGCCTGGCCGATGAAGAGGGCGAGGCCCAGCGCGGCCCGGCGGGGATAGGCGCGGAAGACGGTGCGGGCGACGGTGCCGAAGCCGGTGGCGCCGCGCTGGTGGACGGTGATGCTGCCGCGCGCCGGCGGGAGCGGGCGCCCGGTGTCGTCGGCGACGCGCCGCTCGATGGACGCCACGAGTTCCTCGGCCTCCTCGCCGCGGCCGTGGATGAACAGCCAGCGCGGGGACTCGGGGACGTGCCGGCGCACCAGCAGGATCACCAGCCCCAGGACGACACCGAGGCCGAAGGTGAGCCGCCAGCCGAGGTCGGCGGGCAGGACGTCGGTGTCCAGCATGACGATCGACAGCAGCGATCCGCCGACCGCGCCGATCCAGAAGCTGCCGTTGATCAGCAGGTCGACGCGGCCGCGGTGGGCGGCCGGGATCAGTTCGTCCACCGCGGAGTTGATGGCCGCGTACTCGCCGCCAATGCCGCACCCCGTCAGGAACCGGAAGAGGAAGAACCACCAGGACTGGAAGGACAGTCCGGTCAGTGCGGTGGCCGCCAGGTACAGGGCCAGGGTGAGCAGGAAGAGCTTCTTGCGGCCGTGACGGTCGGTCAGCCAGCCGAAGAACAGCGCCCCCGTGCAGGCGCCGGCCACGTACAGGGCCGCCGCGAGGCCGGTGACCTCGGCGCTGCTGATCGGCAGTCCGCTGCCGGGCTCCGCCAGCCGGGAGGCGATGTTGCCGACGACGGTGACCTCCAGCCCGTCGAGTATCCACACCGTCCCGAGCCCGATCACCACCGTCCAGTGCCAGCGGGACCAGGGCAGCCGGTCCAGGCGCGCCGGGATCGACGTCGTGAGCGTCCCGTCCCGGCCCTCGGACCGCTGATCGGCCATTGCCATGAGCACCCCCTTCTGCCTGGCTGCTCGCCTTCCCCGGGGGTGCGGTGGGCATGCCCTCGCCGGACGGACCGGGAGAGTAAAATGCCCCATGTGCGAGCCATGCGCGGCGCATCCCGTGAAGGGATGCGTGCAGCTTCGTGATCACGCTGGGCGTCGAGGAGGAATACCTCCTGCTGGACCCGGACCGGGCACTGCCGGTGCCCCTGTCCGAGCAGGTCCAGGAGATCGCCGGCTTCGGGACCATCGCGGAGGAGGGCGAACTGCGCCCCGAGCTGCTCCAGGCGCAGCTGGAGGTCGCCACCCCCGTGTGCCGGGAGCTCTCCGAGCTCGGCGGGCACCTGCTGCGGCTGCGGCACGCCGCCGGGGCCGCGGCCGAGCGGGCCGGCTGCCGGGCCGTCGCCTCGGGGGCCGCGCCGCTGTGCGACAGCCGCGCTCCCGAGGTCACCCCCAAGCCGCGCTATCTGCGCCTGCGCGACCAGGGCGCGCGTCTGGTCGACGAGCAGCTCGTCAACGGCATGCACGTGCACGTGTCCGTGGCGGACCGCGCCCGGGGCGTGGCCGCCCTGAACCGGCTGCGCCCCTGGCTGCCCCTGCTGGTGGCGATGAGCGCCAACTCCCCCCTGTGGCGGGGGCAGGACACCGGGTTCGCGAGCTGGCGCACGGTCGTCTACGGGCGCTGGCCCGTCTCCGGGCCGCCGCCCCGGTTCGCCGGCCGCACCGACTACAACCGGCGGGTGCAGGCCCTGGTCGCGGCGGGGGCCATCGCCGACACGGGGCAGGTCTACTGGCAGGCGCGCCTGTCCGACCGCTACCCCACGCTGGAGGTCCGCTGCTTCGACGTCCAGCTCACGGCGGACGAGGCGGTGATGTTCGCCGGTCTCGTGCGCGCCCTGGTGGCCACCGGCCTGCGCATGGAAGGCGAGGGTGCGCCCGTACCGCCGTGCGCCCACGAGATGCTGTGCGCCGCGAACTGGCACGCCGCCCGCTACGGCCTGCAGGGCAGGCTCATCGACGCGCAGGGCCGCCAGCGTCCCGCCGGTGACCTCGTGTGCGAGCTCGTCGAGCACATCACGCCCGCCCTCGACGAGTACGGCGACACCCGCGAGGTCACCTCCCTCCTGCACCGCTTCCTGCAGCGGGGCAACCCCGCCGGCCGGCAGCGCCAGGCCCTGGCGGAGGGCGGCTTCCCGGCCCTGCTCGACCTCATCACCCTCGAAGGCAGCGCCGGTTGAGCATGTGAGCCCGGACACCTCGCGGGCGGTTCCCGCGTGGGCGCCGGGGCCCGGGGCACACGTCCGGTCGGACAACCTCGCCGCAAGAGGAAGCAAGAGGAAGCAAGAGGAAGGAGGAAAAGGAGGATGGAACGTCATGCTGTTCCTCGTCGTGGCTCTCTTCCTGCTCGGTCTGCTGTGCGGCACCGCCGCACACGTACCCCTACCGGTCACGCTCGCGTCCGCGGCGGTGATCTGCGCGTGGATCGCACTGTTCGCCCTGCGGGAGCGCCGCAGGGCGCACCGGCACAAGAACTGACGCCACAAAAGGCGCCGGCGCAAGAGGTGACGGCGCGCCGGGACGCCGACCTGATGGCCGTGTGGTCGTTCGTCACCGGCCTGGTCGGGCTGCTGGTGTTCAACGTCGTCCTGGGCCCGTGCGCCCTCGTCCTGGGCGGGACCGCCCTGGCGCGCGGCACCGCGCGGCGCTTCCGCGCCGTGCTGGGCATGGCCCTGGGCGCGGCCGGGCTGCTGCTGTTCGTCGTGCTGTCCGTCGTGCAGGGCACGCCCAGCTGGTTCACGGAGGGCTGAGGGCCCCGCGGTCAGCGGCCCGCGTTGTTGCCCTCGTTCTCCTCCCGTTCGCCCTCGGCCTGCGACGGCGTGGTGCGCGTGGTCATGGGGTGCGTCTCGTGCAGGGGCTTGCCGTGCGCGTCCTCCATGTCCTCCTCGTCACGCTCGCCCTCGGCCTGCGACGGCGTCGTGTACTCGCTCATCACGTACTCCTTGAGGTCCTGACGTGGCGGGGGCTCACGCACACTCGTAGCCGGAAGGGGCCCGGTCCAAAGGGGTCGGAGGGTGCGTTCACCGGTTCGGCCGAACACACGGGGAAGTCCGCTTGCCGCGCGCGGCGGGCGGGAACCGCACGAGAGTCCCCCGCCGCGCACAGCGAAAGGTCCCCCATGGCCCTCCCCGAGCCCATCGAGCCCGGCGACGTCGTCCTGTCCCGAGGGACCGGATGGGTCTCGCGGGCGATCTGCCTGGTGGACGACAGCGAGGTCAGCCACGCCGCGCTCGCCCTGGACGCCGGCTCCGTCGCCGAGGTCGTCGGCAAGGGGCTGCGCACGGTCACCTTCGAGCAGGCCATGGACGGGCACGACCTGGCTGTCGGGCGCACCCTGACCACGCCCGCCGACATGTCCCCGGTCCTTGCGGTGGCGCGCGGCTACCTCGCCCGTCCGGTCTCCTACGCCCATCAGCAGATCGTGCTGCTCGCGGTCCTGTGCACGACCCGGCGGGTGCCGCTGCCCCCGGGCGGGCGCCGCATGGTGCGCACGGTCCTCGACCAGGCCGCCTGCGCCGTCAACACCATGGCCGAGCGCGGCCGGCAGCCCATGGTCTGCTCCGAGTTCGTCGCCCGCTGCCACGGGGAGGCCCGGCCCTGCGAGCCGTACGTGCTGAAGACCGGCGACGACGAGGCCGCGGCGGACGGGCGCACCCTCCTGGAGTGTGCGCACTCCCACCCGGACCTGCCCCGTCTGCCCGTGCCGGAGGCCACCGGCGCCTTCGACCCGGCCGCGGCGGAGAAGGCCCTCGCTCCCCTGGTCTCCGCCTACGCCACCGCCGTCGGCCGCACCGACTTCCTGCCGCTCGGGCACGCCCTGCCGGCCTCGGCTCCCCCGGCCGAGCCGGGAGAGGAGGAACTCCTGGGCGCCATGACGGCCTTCGGCAACGCCCTGCACCGTGCCGCGCGACCGCAGGAGCACCGCGGGCCCGTCCCGCCCGGCGAGGCGCTGGAGCGGATCCGGGCCATGGCGGCCGCGCCGGACTTCGTCACCCCCGGGGACCTGGTGCGCACCGCCTCGCTGACCGAGCACTTCCGGCTGGCCGTGCCCGTCCCCGGCAGGGCCGCGGGCACGCCCGGTACGCCGCTGGGCAGCCTGCTGCGCCGCCGCTGACCTGCGCACCGGGGCCCGGGCCGTGTCCGCGCCGGCGCTTGCCGTGCTCTTCGCCCTCCTGGCGGCGGTGAGCAACGCCCTGGCGACGGTGCTGCAGCGCAAGGCCGCGCAGGACGTGCCGCAGGCCCATGCCTTCAGCTTCCGGCTGATGCTGGACCTGCTGCACACCCCGGTGTGGCTGGGCGGCATCGCGGCGGTGATCTGCGCCGCCGCCTGCCAGGCCCTGGCCCTGACCTTCGGCAGCCTCGCGCTCGTGCAGCCCCTCTTCGTCAGTGAACTGCCCTTCGCCCTGGTCATCGCCTCGTTCGTGCTGCGGCGCCGGCTGCCCGGGTACGGCTGGGCCGCCGTGGTCATGGTCGCCGCCGGCCTCGCGCTGGCGCTGGCGGCGGCCGCCCCGCACGGGGGCCGGGCGCAGGTGCCCGCGGACGTGTGGGCGTACACCCTGATCGCCGCCACCGGAGTGACCGGCGGGTGTGTGGTGGTGGCCCTGCGCCGTCCCGGCGGCCGGGCGCGGGCCGCGCTCTTCGGTGCGGCGGCGGCCATCGGGTACGCGGTCACGGCGGCGCTGATGAAGGCGGCGGCCATCACGTTCGAGCAGGAAGGCACCGCGGCGTTCTTCACCGACTGGCAGACGTACGGCTTCTTCGCGACCGGTGCCTGTGCGCTGTTCCTGCTGTCGAACGCGATGCAGTCGGGCCCGCTCGTCGCCTCCCAGCCCGCGCTCACCCTGGGCGACGCGACCGTCAGCCTGATCCTGGGCATGCTCGTCTTCCACGAGCACATCCGCACCGGCTGGTGGCTGCTGCCCGAGGCCCTGGGCGTGCTGCTGATCGTGATCGGTACGACGATCCTGCCCCGCGTGCCGTACGCGCAGACGCTCCGGTGAACGGTGGCGCGTCGGGAGGCCGGGCGCGTTGCGGCGGCTCCCGGAAGTGCGCCGGGGCGTGCGGGGGCGGGCATGCCGCCTGGCGCGGCCGGCCGCGTACGGGGAGCATGCGCAGCAGACGCTGCGGTGAGTCGCCCCGCAGGCCCGGGCGAAAGGACACCCGATGGCGCTTCCCAATCTGCTGGCCGTCCTCGCCGTGCT
The DNA here is from genome assembly GCF_039532865.1 of Streptomyces luteosporeus. NCBI lineage: Bacteria > Bacillati > Actinomycetota > Actinomycetes > Kitasatosporales > Streptomycetaceae > Streptomyces > Streptomyces luteosporeus. The sequence goes on along the minus strand of NZ_BAAASL010000011.1, from coordinate 117,209 downwards.
GCTGTGGGCGGCCTACGAACTGATCCTGCGCCGCCGGGAGGAGGCCGGCACGGCCAGCTGGCAGGCCGGGGCCGGCGACCGCGGCAGCACCCGGCTGCTGCTCGGCTCCTACCTGGTGGCCGTGGTCGTCGTCGCCGGGCTGTCGGCCGCGTCGGTCGCCCTGCTGCCGGTGGCGTGGCGGTGGGCAGGAGTCGTGCTGGCGGTGGCGGGCCTCGCGGTCCGGGCCTGGGGCATGCGGACGCTGGGCCGGTACTACACGCGGACCCTGCGCACGGACGAGGGCCAGCGCCTGGTCCAGGAGGGCCCGTACCGCCTGGTCCGGCACCCCGGCTACTGCGGCAGCCTGCTGGTGTGGGCGGGCTACGCGCTGACGGTCGGCGGCTGGCTCGCCTTCGTCCTGGTCACGGGCCTGCTGCTGGTGGCGTACGGCTGGCGGATCCGCGCGGAGGAGGAGCTGCTGCTGGCCTCGTTCGGCGAGGAGTACGCCGACTACCGGCGCCGCACCAAACGGCTGGTGCCGTACGTGTACTGACCGGTTGCGGACGCCCCGTAGGGGCGCGGGGCAGTGTCGATCTGCGGCTGCCGCCGCGTGGGCGCGATCGGCCACCGACGGCCCGCAGTCGACATGCTGCGGGCGCGTCGTGGCTTGTCGCGCAGTTCCCCGCGCCCCTTCGGGGCGCTAGGCGTGCCGCTGGTCCGGGACCGTCGCCTCGGCCGCCCACAGGGACCTTATTTTGCCCAGGTGCCGGGTCATGCACGCCTCCGAGCCGTCGGCGTCACCGGCCAGCATCAGGTCGAGCAGCTCCAGGTGCTCCTCGGCCGAGGGCAGCAGCTCACCGCGCTCGTCCAGGCCCGTCAGCCCGTACAGGCGCGAGCGCTTGCGCAGGTCGCCGACGGTCTCGACGAGGCGCTCGTTGCCGGCCAGGCCCAGCAGGGTGAGGTGGAAGCGGCGGTCGGCCTCCAGGTAGCCGATGAGGTCGTGGGCGCGGGCGGCCTCGACGATCTCCACCGCCACCGGCCGCAGGGCCTCCAGTTCCTCGCGGGCCGCCGTGCCGACGAGGCCGCGGACGGTGGGCACCTCGATGAGCAGGCGGATCTCGGTGTACTGGTCGAGGTCGCGCTCGTTGACCTCGGTGACGCGGAAGCCCTTGTTGCGCACGGGCTCGACGAGCCCCTCGCGGGCCATGTCCAGCATGGCCTCGCGCACGGGCGTGGCGGAGATGCCGAAGTCGGCCGCGAGGCCGGGCGCGGAGTAGACCTCGCCGGGGCGCAGTTCGCCGGAGATGAGGGCGGCGCGCAGGGCGTTGGCCACCTGATCGCGCAGCCGCTCGCGTGCGGTGACGAGGTTGCGCTGCTTCAGGTGCCCCATGCTGTCCATCCTCCGTACTCCTGCGGGTACCCAGCGTACAATGTCACGTTGCTCTATCTGACGGTAGGTCCGGTCCAATCTGCGAGAAGCCCGCCCGGGGGCCTTCGGAGCCGGCTGAGAACCGGCCGCCCTGCGCGGACGTCTCCTTGGCTGTCCCGCTCCTTCGGCGGGCGACCGGTTCGAGCAGGGGACGACAGTGGACGACATAGGCAGCCCGGCCGCGACGGGCACGGCGACCGGTGCGGCCGCGCCGCCGCAGGCGGGCCCCGTACGACCGCGGGGGCTGGTGGACCTGCGGGGGCTGCGCGGTGAACCGTTCGTCCTGTCCTACCCGGCCGGGGCCGTGGTGGTCGTCTCGGGCCTGCCCGGGAGCGGCAAGAGCACCCTGCTGCACCGCCTGTCGGCGGCCGCTCCGGCCGTCGACCCGCGAACGGTGCACGTGGCCTGCGAGGCGGTGATGCCCGCCTGGCTGCCGTACGCGGTCTACCGGCCCTGGGCGCGCGTCGAGCACGTCCGGTGGCTGCGGGCCCAGGTGCGCGCCGGCGGCCCGTTCCTGGTGCACGACTGCGGCAGCCGGCCGTGGCTGCGCCGGTGGCTGTCCCGCACGGCCGGGCGTCAGGGGCGCGCGCTGCACCTGGTTCTGCTGGACGTCACGCCCGACGAGGCGCTGGCCGGGCAGCGGGCGCGCGGGCGCTGGGCGTCCCGGCGGGTCTTCCTGAGGCACCGCCAGGGGCTGGAGCGCCTGCTGGGCCGGCTGCCGGAGCCGGGTGCCGTGCCCGAGGGGCGGGCGGTGCCCTCGCCGGTGGCGGAGGCGGCCTCGGTGGTGCTGCTGGACGGTGTCTCCCGGGAGCGCGTCGTGACCGCCGCCTTCGACGACGACGGGGCGCGGGCGGTGGCCCGGCCACCGGCCGGGCCGGTGCGCCGGTGGCTGAACGACCGCTGACGCGTCACGCGGCACAGGCACCGGCTCGGGCACCCGGTCAGGCACCCGACAGGACGATCTCCGTCCCGTCCTCGGCGACCTCCACGCCCGCCGCGGCCAGCAGCGCGCGTTCGGGCGAGGCCGGATCCGCCACGGGATTGGTGTTGTTCAAGTGGGTGTACAGACGCCGGACGCCGGGGTGGCGGCGCAGGTGCGCGAGCGTGCCGGCCGGGCCGCCGATGGGCAGGTGGCCCATGCCGCGGGCCGTGGCGGCCCGGCCGACCACCGGCGTCCGCTCCCCCATCTCGTCCTCGCCGAAGAAGGTGCCGTCCAGGATCAGGCAGTCCGCGCCGGCCACCGCCTCGTCGAGGGCGTCCGGCCAGTGGGCGAGGGAGGGCGCGTAGACGGCGGCGGCGCCGGTCGCGGGCTCGTCGAAGCGGTAGGCCACCACCCAGGGGCCCGGCCGGGCCGGACCGGCCGCGTACCGCGGGCGTTTGTCGCCGACGGGCACGGCCGTCACCCGCAGCCGGCCGCCGTCGAGCGTCCACCGGCGCCCGGTGGCCGGGACGTCGAGGGCATGCCAGCGGGCCGCCCCGTAGGGGGCGAGCAGGGTGCGCAGCGGGAACTGCTCGTCCAGCGCCGCCGCCACGGCCGCCGGGGCGTACACGTCCAGGGCGGCGCCCTCGCGCAGGGCCAGCAGGCCGGCGGTGTGGTCGAGTTCCCCGTCGGTCAGCAGGACGCCCCGCAGCGGGGTGTCGCGGGTGCCGTCGGGCGGGGTGAGGCCGGGGGCGGCCAGGATCTGGGTGCGCAGGTCGGGCGAGGCGTTGACCAGGTGCCAGACGCGGGGCGAGACGCTCACCGCCAGGCACTCCTGGGTGCGCCGGGCGCGGTGCCCGGCGGTGCGCGCCCGAGCGCAGCCGGGGCAGGCGCAGTTCCACTGCGGCAGTCCGCCGCCGGCCGCGGTACCCAGGATGCGCAGCCGCATGCGGTGTCCCTTCTGTCACGGTGACGGGTCTGCGGGTGGGGTTCAGCGGCGGTACGGCAGGCCGCCGGGGGCGGCGCGGGCGTCGTCGACGGCGGCGCGGACGAGGCCGTGGTGCGGGGAGAGCCGGCACGCCGGGTCGGTGGCGGCGGCGTCGCCGGTCAGCTCGAACGCCTGGCAGCGGCAGCCCCCGTGGTCCTTCTCCTTGAGCGGGCAGCTGCGGCAGGGCTCGGGCATCCAGTCGGTGCCGCGGAAGCGGTTGAACGCCTCGGAGCGGTACCAGATGTCGGCGAGGGAGGTGTCGCGCACGGTGTGCACGCCCAGGCCCGGGATCCGGGCGGCGGCCGGGCACGGCAGCACCTCCCCGCCGGGGGCCACGGTGAACTGGCGGCTGCCCCAGCCGTGCATGCAGGGCTTGGGCACGCCGTCGTGGTAGTCGGCCCGTACGTAGACGATGTCCGGCCGGCCGCCGTACCGGGCCCGTGCGGCGCGCACCGCCGCCTCGGCCGCGTCGAGCTGCTCCCGCGTGGGCAGCAGCGAACGGCGGTTGAGCAGGGCGGATCCGTAGTACTGGGCGTTGGCGAGCTCGAGCCGGTCGGCGCCGAGGCCCGCGGCGAGGTCGACGAGCGCGGCGGTGCGGTCGATGTTGGCGCGGTGGAGGACGACGTTGAGGGTGAGCGGCAGTCCGTACTCCTTGACGAGCGCGGCGGCGGCCAGCTTGCGGCGGTGCGCGGGGCGGCCGGCGATCGCGTCGGCGGGTGCCGCCGTCGCGTCCTGCACGCTGATCTGCACGTGGTCCAGCCCCGCGGCGACGAGGGCGGACAGGCGCACCGGGGTGAGGCCCTGGCCGCCGGTGACGAGAGCGGTGTACAGGCCGAGGGTGCGGGCGTGGGCGACGAGACGCGGCAGGTCGCGGCGCAGCAGGGGTTCGCCGCCGGAGAAGTGCACCTGCAGGACGCCCAGTTCACGGGCTTCGTCGAGGGTGCGGCACCACTGGGCCGCGGTCAGCTCGCCGGCGCGCGGGGCGGGGCCGGCGGGGTTGGAGCAGTATCCGCAGCGCAGCGGGCAGCGGTGGGTGAGCTCGGCGAGCATGCCGAGGGGGCGGGGCTCAGCCATCGCCGGTCCCCGGCCGGCCGGGAACGGGCTCGATCAGCTGCCGGGCGGCGAGGCGGCCGAGGAAGGAGCGGACGTCCTGGGCGCGCACGCCGGTGTACGTCCGGGACAGCGCGGCCGCCAGGCCGGCCTCGCCGGTGGCACCGTCGCACAGGGCGAGGACGGCGGTCGCAGTGGCGTTGAGGAGCAGGACACCGTCGGGGTGGAGGAGGACGCCGGTGCCGCGCACGGGGTCGTGGGCGAGCCGTACGCCGGTGCGCAGCCGCCAGCCCGCGGGGGACGTGCCGGTCACGGCCCGTCCGTCCGCTGTGCCTGGTCGAGGGCGTCGAGGATGCTCCAGAGGACGTCGCACTTGAAGGCCAGGGCGGCGAGGGCGGCGTCCTGCCGGCTGCGGGTGGTGCAGTGGGCGGTGACGACGGCCAGGGCGTGCTCGGCGTCGGCGGTGGCGGCCTCGGGGCGGGCGAGGTGGTAGCGGTGGCCGGCGGGCCCGATCCAGGGGTAGTGGGCGCGCAGGGCCGCCAGCCGTTCGCGCATCAGGGCCGGGGAGAACAGCTCGGTGAGGGAGGCGGCGACGGCCTCCGGCCACGGCCGGGTCCGGGCGAAAGTGACGTAGGCGTCGGTGGCGAAGCGCACGCCGGGCAGGACGTGGCGCTCGTCGAGCACCTCGGCGCGGTCGAGGCCGGCGGCCTCGGCGAGGTCGAGCCAGGCGGCGTTGCCCCCGGGCCGGTCGCCGTCGCCGTCCTGGTCGAGGATGCGGCGCACCCAGCGGCGGCGGACGTCGGCGACGGGGCAGTTGGCGACGATCGCGGCGTCCTTCTGGGGCAGCGACTTCTGGTAGTACCAGCGGTTGGCGATCCACTGCTGCAGCTCGCGGCGGCCGAGCCCGCCTTCGTGCAGGCGCACGTGCAGCGGATGCCGGTCCCAGTAGCGGTCGGCGTGGGCGTGCAGCGCGGCACTGAACTCCGCCGGGCTGCGGGGCTCCGGGCAGCAGTCGGTGGCCGCTGCCCGGCCGGGGCTCCCTACCATCGGCCTGCGTAGGCGGTGACCTCTTGGCCCAGTTCGACGTCGGTGAAGTCGGGTGGCTCCCAGGCCCGTCGGGGCGCCTCACGCGCGTCGTGCGCGGGTGGCGCCCCGGTGAGCGCGGCGGTTTCCGTACGCAGTGTGGCTTCCGTGCCCAGTGTGGCTTCCGCGCGCAGTGCGGTCTCCGGCATGGCCCCTCCCCCTGGTGCCCGAACACGCCTCCCCTTCAGCGTCCTTCACCGGGCGGCGCACCGCAATCGCCGGATCGGGTGACGCCCCGGTACCGCAGCCCGGGGCGGCCGTCGAGACGGACGTCGCCGACGACGGTGAAGCCGTTGCGCTCCAGCACGGTCCGGGAGGCCACGTTGTCGAGGGTGGTGCGCGCCGTGAGCGCCGACAGCCCGTACACCGTGCCGGCGAGGCGGCGCGCCTGCGCCACGGCGGCCGTCGCCACGCCCCGCCCCGCGGCGCGCTCGGCGATGCGGTAGCCCAGTTCGGCCGTGCCCTCGACGGCGTCGAGGAGGTTGACGCGTCCGACGAGGTCGTCCCGGTCGTCCACGACGACGTGGAAGTGGCAGACACCGGCGTCCTGTTCGGCGAGCAGGGCCCGGAGACGGGAGGCGAAGTCGTCGAAGTAGGCGTCCCCGCGGTCGGGTACGGACCGTGCGAAGTAGGCGCGGTTCTCCCGCTCGAAGGCCAGCAGCGCCGCGGCGTGTCCGGCGTGCAGCCGCTCCAATTTGATCACGCCCGGCAGCATAAGCACGCCGGCACCGGGAGTGCCGGAACATTTCCTCGCCCACGGACGGGTGATGCCGTGACTACCTCGACAGGGCCACGGGCAGGACAGGCCGCGAAGTCATGGGCACCGGACGGGGACGAGTAAGGAGAGCGGGCAATGCGCTGGAAAAGGATGACCGCTGCGGCGGCACTGCTGGCCGGAGCCACCGTCCTGGGCCTCTGCGGCCCGGTCGCGGCCGCCCCGCCGGCCCCCGTGCCGGCCCCCGCCGGTCGCGCGGCGGAGGGGGCGCACCATCCGGGTGCTCCCGCGGACCGGGACACGGCCCCACAGCAGCAGGCCGTCAGGACCCTGCCCGCGCCGGTGGAGGACACCTCTGCGCAGTCCGGTGCCGCAGCCCTGTTGGGGGGTCTGCGCCCCGACGCCGTGACCGCGTTCCTCCCGGGCGGCGGGGCCCTCGGCGGGATGCTCGGCGGCTGACGGGCGTCGGGGCCGGCCGGCCTCAGTAGCGCAGGACGGCCGCCAGGCGGTCCTCTTCCGCGAGGGTGTCGTCGGGGACGAATTCGACCTCGGCACCGTTGTCGAGGGCGGCCTCGACGATCTCGTCGACGACGTCCTCGCGGATGGCCGGGTCGGCCGTCAGGGGTTCGACGGGTTCCTCCAGCCGTACGGGGTGGCCGCCGTTGCCGTCGACGCGGGCGGTGACCTGGTAGTGGTCCTCGACGGCGAGGAGGGCCACGCGGCCCTGGCGCACCGTCTGCCAGATCTCGTCGAGGCCGGAGGTGAACAGCCGCTGGCCGCGGGCGTCGCTGAGGCGGCGCAGGACGTCGCCGCGGCGCGAGGTGCGGCGCTCGTGGAAGGCGGGCTGGAGGACGTCGAGGAGTTCGTGGGCGGTCTTGGCGACGGCGCCCCCGCTCTCCACGCGGGCGGTGATGGCCGCCGGGCTGGGGCACAGCTTCTCGAACAGGGCGATGTGTTCGCGCAGTCCGACGACGTACAGGGGCCGCGGTTCGCGGCTCAGGACGGGGGTGAGGGCGCCGACGACCGAGCGCATGTACTGCCGCGTGCGCTCGACGGGCTTCTCCTCGCGCACGCTCAGAGGGTGGTTGCCGACCTTGTCGAAGTGGGCGCCGGGCAGGGCGTCCTGGTGGTCGGGGATGGCGGGGCGTACGGGGAAGCCGCGGTCGGTGGCCTCGGCGAGGGTCTCCCCCGCCCCGTCCCACAGCCGGGTCTCGCCCTCGGAGAGCACCAGGGCCCAGTAGGGCTCCTCGACGAGCCGGGCGGCGACCAGGTTGCGGGTGAGGAAGGAGTCGGAGACGACGACGCGCTGCGGCACCGAGCGCGGCAGGTACCAGACGTGGTGCTCGCCGGGGGCGGCGAGCACGAGCAGGCCGTCGCTGGAGTGGGTGAGGTCGACCTCGTCGCACGCGGCGTCGAGCTGCTTTTCGACGTCGATGCGCGCCGCGCGGGTCACGCGCGGGTCCTCCTCCAGCCGGCGCTTGGCCTCGGCGACGGTGACGCGCAGCCGCAGGGGGTCCTCGGGGTTGTACGGGGTGCGGCGGTTGGTGGGCAGGAGCACCGACACGGCCGGGTAGTCACGCGGCCGCCGCAGGTCTCGCAGGGTTGCGTCGGTCAGCTCGCCGATGTCCATCGTGAAGGTCCTCCTCCGGGCCTGCGGGGTGTCTTCCAGGTGACCAGAGCTTCGGGCGCACGGCCAATCGAGCGGGGCCACACGGATCACCTGCCCTGCGTCCGCGGCGGTACTCGTACGGATGACGCGCGGCCGGCACGGCGCGTACCGGCCGGGCGGGGGCGGTAGCGATGGTGCCGGGGTTGATCGTTGCGGTGCCGGGGAGCAGGAGTCGTGTGGTGACGTGTGCCGTCCTCGGAGCCATGGGCGGGACCGTCCGCAGGGCCGTCCGCGGGGTCGTCGGCAGGAGGCTGCCGGCCGTGCTCGCGTCGCTGACGCTGGTGGGGCAGGCGTGGGCCGCCGCTCCGGCGGCTCCCCTGCCCGCCGGGGCGCCCCACGCGGCGACGCGGGCCGCCATGGCGGCGGTGGTGCGGGCGGGAGTGCCCGGGGTGGTGGCGCGGACGCGGGCGGACGGGCGGGTGTGGGGTGCCGCGTCGGGCACGGCCGCGCTCACGGCGCCGGGGCCGCCGCGGCAGCGGGGCCGGTTCCGCATCGGGAGCATCACCAAGACGTTCGTGGCGACGGTGGTGCTGCAGCTGGAGGCCGAGCACCGGCTGCGGCTGTCGGATCCGGTGGAGCGCCGGCTGCCGGGGGTGGTGCGGGGGTACGGCTACGACGGCCGCCGGATCACCGTGCGCCAGCTGCTGAACCACACCAGCGGAATCTTCGACTACACGGACGACCCGGCGCTGCGGCGGCGGCTCTCCGAGCGGGAGTTCCCGGCCCACCGGTTCGCCGTCCACACGCCGTCGTCGCTGGTCGCGACGGCGCTCGCACACCGGCCGCTGTTCGCGCCGGGCCGCGGCTGGAGCTATTCCAACACCAACTACCTCCTCGCCGGGATGGTCGTCGAGCGGGTGACCGGTCACCCGTACGCGGACGAGATCGAACGCCGCGTCCTGCGGCCGCTGCACCTGCGCGCCACCTCGCTGCCCGGGCGGTCGAGCGCCCTGCCGCGGCCGATGGGCCGCGGGTACGTGCGGCTGCCGGGCGAGGGCGGCGGATCGGCCCTGCACGACGTGACGGCGCTCTCTCCCACGGCCGCCGGGGCGGCCGGGGAGATGATCTCGACGACCGGTGACCTCGACGCCTTCCTGCGTGCGCTGCTCGGCGGCCGGCTGCTGCCGCGGCGGCAGCTGGCGGAGATGCTCACCACGGTCGACACGCACACCAAGGACGCCGGCCGCTACGGGCTCGGCATCGGCGAGCGGACGCTGTCGTGCGGGGTGACGCTGTGGGGGCACGACGGGGCGGTCCCGGGCTGGATGGCGGCGGTGGGCGTCACCCGGGACGGCCGGCGCTCGGCCGTCTTCGTCCTCGACGCCCTGGGGGTGGTGCGGGGGTCGCGCCCGCTGTTCGAAGCGGAGTTCTGCGGCGGCTGACGGCTCGCGGGGCGTGCGGCGGCTCGTACGCACCACCGAGAAAGCGTTTCTGCACCGAGCGCCCCGTCCTCCGTACGGGCGACCGCGCGCGTGTCGCGGCGGGTGCGGGGGCAGGTGCCGTATGTCCGAGTGGATGACCGGATGAGAGGTGCACCATGCGTCGTACCGCCGTCATGACCCTTGGCACCGCCGCCGTGCTGGGCCTGCTCACGGGCCCGCCCGCCCCTGCCGTCGGATCCTGTCCGGGCCGCGACGAGGGGCGGGAGCCCGCCCCGTCCCCACGGCCCGGCACCGAGCGCAACGCCTGCTGCCGCCCCGCCGCCACCGCGTCGCGGCCCACCGGCTCCTGAGGGGGCCGCCCGCGACCCCCGCGGGGTTGCGGGGGCACGGCCCGGTGGCGAGGCTGGAGCCATGGTCCGGCCCAACGAGGAGGTCGAGGCGCTCCTGCAGGAGTACGCCGACCTCGTCGCGATCACCGGCGGCGACGCCTACAAGGCCCGTGCCTACGAGAAGGCCGCCCGCGCGATCGGCGGCCACCCGACCGACGTCTCCCGGCTCGACGCCAAGGGGCTGCAGGAGATCCCCAACGTCGGGAAGTCCATCGCCGAGAAGGTCGAGGAGTACCTGCGCACCGGGCGCGTCTCGGCCGTCGAGGAGACCCGGGCGGCGATCCCGGCCGGGGTCCGGGAGCTGATCTCGATCCCCACCCTGGGCCCGAAGAAGGCCCTGGTCCTGTACGAGGAGCTGCACGTCTCCTCGGTGGCGGAGCTCCTGGACGCCATTCACGAGGAACGCCTGCGCGACCTCAAGGGTTTCGGGGAGAAGACGCAGGCCAACATCCTGCACGGCATCGAGCTCCTGCAAAAGGCCGGCGGGCGCATCCTGCTCGGCGCCGCGATGGACGTCGCGGAGCAGGTCGTCGCCGAGCTCTCGGCCGTCAGCGGGTGCGAGCGGTGCGGGTACGCGGGGTCGCTGCGCCGCATGCGGGAGACCATCGGCGACATCGACGTGCTCGTCGCGGCAACGGACTCGGCCCCGTCCATGGAGGCGTTCTGCGCGCTGCCGCACACCGCCGAGGTCATCGCCCGCGGGGAGAAGAAGACGTCCATCCGTACGACGAAGGGCCTGCAGGTCGACCTGAGGGTCCTGCCGCCGGATTCCTGGGGCGCCGGCCTGCTGTACTTCACGGGCTCGAAGGCGCACAACATTCGCCTGAGGGAGATGGCCATCCGGCACGGCTACAAGCTCTCGGAGTACGGCCTCTTCCACGCCAAGAGCGGCAGGAAGGCGGTGTCCGCGACCGAGGAGGAGATCTACGCCAAGCTGGGTCTCCCGTGGATTCCGCCGACGCTGAGGGAGGACCGGGGCGAGATCGCAGCAGCTCTGAAAGGCGAGCTGCCCGAGGTGATGCAGGAGAAGGACATCCGCGGGGATCTCCACACGCACACCGACCTCACCGACGGTGTGTCCTGCTTGGAGGACATGGTGGCTGCCGCGGCAGAGCGCGGTTACGCGTACTTCGCCGTCACGGACCACGCGCCGAATCTGTACATGCAGCGGATGACGGACGAGAAGATCCTGGCCCAGCGCGAGAAGGTACGGGCGCTGGACGGCAAGCACCGCCGCATGCGGCTGCTGCACGGAACGGAGCTCAACATCGGCCCGGAGGGCGACCTGGACTGGCCCGACGAGTTCCTGGCGGGCTTCGACCTGTGCGTGGCCTCGGTCCACTCGCACTTCAACCAGACCCGCGAGGAGCTGACCCGCCGGCTCGTCCGCGCCTGCGAGAACCCGCACGTGGCGATCATCGGCCACCCCACCACCCGCCAGATCGGCAAGCGCCCGGGCATCGACGCGGACTTCGACGAGGTCTTCGCCGCCTGCGCCCGCACGGGCACCGCCCTGGAGATCAACGCGCACCCCGAGCGTCTGGACCTGGGCGACGAGGACATCCTGCGCGCCAAGCGGCACGGGGTGAAGTTCGCGGTGAACACCGATGCGCACTCCGTGGTGCACCTGCCCTACATGCGCTACGGCGTGGGCACCGCCCAGCGCGGCTGGCTGACGAAGGACGACGTGATCAATACCTGGCCGCTGCAGAAGCTCCGGCGCTTCCTGCAACCGGGCGGATGATCGCCGGAACGCACCAGGTGACGAGGGATGAGTCACACCTGACGGGCGCCGCTTGATCGATCACAGCATCGGGTTAGCATATGAGCGCCGCCTAGCTCGAAAGAGAAGCCCTGTGTCTGTGATAGTCAACGACGACTCGTTCACGAACTGGAAGAACCGCGAGGAAATTGCGGAGTCGATGATCCCGCTCATCGGGAAGCTGCACCGGGAGCGTGACGTCACGGTCCTGGTGCACAGCCGTTCCCTGGTGAACAAGTCGGTGATCAGCATCCTCAAGATCCACCGGTTCGCCCGGCAGATCGCCGGTGAGGAGCTGTCGGTCACCGAGACCATGCCCTTCCTGCAGGCTCTCACCACGCTCGACCTCGGTCCCTCGCAGATCGACATCGGCATGCTCGCCGCGACGTACAAGGCCGACGACAGCGGTCTGTCCGTGGAGGAGTTCACGGCCCGCGCGGTCGCCGGCGCCACGGGTGCCAACAAGATCGAGTGCCGTGAGGGGCGCGACGTCGTCCTCTACGGCTTCGGCCGCATCGGCCGCCTCGTCGCCCGGCTGCTCATCGAGAAGGCCGGCTCCGGCAACGGTCTGCGCCTGCGCGCCATCGTCGTCCGCCAGGGCGGGGACCAGGACATCGTCAAGCGCGCCTCGCTGCTGCGCCGCGACTCCATCCACGGCCAGTTCCAGGGCACGATCACCGTCGACGAGGCGAACAGCACGATCGTCGCCAACGGCAACGAGATCAAGGTGATCTACGCCAACGACCCCTCCGAGGTCGACTACACGGCGTACGGCATCAAGGACGCCATCCTCATCGACAACACCGGCAAGTGGCGCGACCGCGAGGGGCTGTCGAAGCACCTGCGCCCCGGTATCGACAAGGTCGTCCTGACCGCGCCGGGCAAGGGTGACGTCCCCAACATCGTGCACGGCGTCAACCACGACACGATCAAGCCGGACGAGCAGATCCTGTCCTGCGCATCCTGCACCACCAACGCCATCGTCCCGCCGCTGAAGGCGATGGACGAGGAGTACGGGGTGCTGCGCGGTCACGTGGAGACCGTCCACTCGTTCACCAACGACCAGAACCTGCTGGACAACTACCACAAGGCCGACCGTCGCGGCCGCTCGGCGCCGCTCAACATGGTCATCACCGAGACCGGTGCCGCCTCGGCCGTCGCCAAGGCGCTGCCCGGCCTCAAGGCGCCCATCACCGGCAGCTCGATCCGCGTCCCGGTCCCGGACGTCTCGATCGCGATCCTCAGCCTGCGGCTCGGACGCGAGACCACCCGTGAAGAGGTCCTCGACTACCTCCGCAACGTCTCGCTCACCTCGCCGCTGAAGCGTCAGATCGACTTCACCACCGCTCCGGACGCGGTCTCCAGCGACTTCATCGGCTCGCGCCACGCGTCGATCGTCGACGCCGGCGCCACCAAGGTCGACGGAGACAACGCGATCCTGTACCTGTGGTACGACAACGAGTTCGGCTACTCGTGCCAGGTCATCCGCGTCGTCCAGCACGTCTCCGGCGTGGAGTACCCGACCTTCCCGGCCCCGGTGGCCTGACGGCCCCGCCGCGCCTCGCGCCTCGCGCCCCCGTCCGCCCTCCGGCGGCCGGGGGCGCCGCGCGTCCTACGCCGCCGTCCAGGACGCCCAGCGCTGCAGGGCGAACCGGCCGCCCTCCCGCCGTACTTCCACGGCCCCCGCTCCGCCGAAGTGCGCGGGGACGACGAGCTCCTTCTCGTCGGCGGCCCGCTCCAGGACCCGCTGCCGGCTCGCCGCCGCCTGCTCCGGGTCCAGGCAGAAGCAGCTGTTGCAGGAGGGGTGGAGGATCTGCACCGGGCTGTGCAGCAGGTCGCCGGCGAAGACCGCCCGGTCGCCGCCGGAGGCGAGCCGCAGCACGGAGGAACCGGGCGTGTGGCCGGGCGTGGACTCCAGGACGAGGTTGTCGTCGATGCGGTGGCTGCCCTCCCACAGCACGACCTGACCGGCCCGGTGGACGGGCGCGATGCTGTCCTCGTAGATCAGCCGGTCGACCTCCCGCCGCCCACCGCCGTACGCGTTGTCCGGGCCGAAGTGGAAGTCGTCCGCGGCCGGGACGAGGTACTGGGCACGCGGGAACGTCGGCACCCACTCCCCCGCGGCGTCCCGGGTGTTCCAGCCGACATGGTCGCCGTGGATGTGGGTGTTGACGACGACGTCGACGTCCTGCGGGCGGATGCCGGCCCGCTCCAGGCGGCCGAGGAAGTCGCCCTGCCAGTGGTGGAACGTCGGCGAGCCGGGCCGCTCCCGCCCGTTGCCCACCCCGGTGTCGACGAGAACCGTCCGCCCGCCGCTGCGCAGCACCCAGGTCTGCAGCGCGACCACCGCCATGTCGCTCTCCGGCTGCCAGTGGTCCGGCGCGAGCCAGTCCTCGTTGTCCTTCCACGCCTCGGCGGGGGACTGCGGGACGAAGCTGCGGGCGGGGGCGACCGCCCCCTGCCACTCGACGACCCGGACGACCTCGACGTCACCCAGCATGACGGTCTGTGCGCTCTCGCTGTTCATGCCCCGACCCTATGGAAGATCGACTGAGCTTCTCAATGCGCGGAAGGCTCATGCGCATACGCGTCCGTCTCACCGGCGAGGCCATCGCTACCCTTACACGATGGACGTGGTGAGTGACGCGATCTCGGCCGTGCGCATCGGGCGGCCCTCCTCCAACAGGGTACGGATCGAAGGGCGTTGGTGCGCGAGGTTCCCGGCGTACGACGGCGCGGGCTTCCACGTCGTCCTGGAGGGCGACTGCTGGCTGCTGCCCGACGGCGGCGCACCGGTCCGGCTCGGCACGGGTGACGCGGTACTGCTGCCCCACGGTACGGGACACGTGATCGCCGACTCCCCCGTCGACGCGGCGGCAGCGGCCCGGGCGGTGCCCTTCGAGCAGTGGCTGCAGGAGAGGACACCGCGCCCGTCACCGGGCGGGGACGGCCGCCGCGGCGGGGCGGAGATGCTGTGCGGCAAGTACCGGCTGGACCGCAGCCGTGTGCATCCGCTCATGGCGGAGCTCCCGGAGGTGGTGCACCTGCCCCACCGCGTGGGCAGCCATCCCGAACTCCGGGCCGCCGTCGACCTGCTGGGCCGCGAGCTGGCCGCGCAGCGGCCGGGGGCGTGCATCGCGGTCCCCGGCCTGCTCGACCTCCTGCTGGTCTACATGCTCCGCTCCTGGATGGCCGAGGGCGCCACCGGCGCCTGGCCTGCCGCCCTGGGCGACCCGGTGACGGCCGGCGCCCTGCGGGCGCTGCACTCCGACCCCGCCGCCCCGTGGACCGTCGACCGCCTGGCCGCCGAGACGGGTGTCTCCCGGCCCACCCTGGCCCGCCGGTTCACGTCCCTGATCGGCCGGCCCCCGATGGCCTACCTCACCTGGTGGCGCCTGACCCTCGCGGCCACCCTGCTCCGCGACACCCCGGATCCCCTGGCCGGCATCGCCCGCAGGGTCGGCTACGGCACCCCGTACGCCTTCTCGCACGCCTTCAGCCGGGAGTTCGGCATCACGCCCGGGCGGTACCGCGAGGAGGCCGCGGCCCGCACGGGCGGCGCCCCCTAAGGGGCGCGGGGAACTGCGCGATCGGCCACCGACGGCCCGCAGCTGACGTGCCACCGCGGGGGCCGGGCGCAGCCCGGCACGTCATCCGCGGGTGCGTCGTGGCTTGTCGCGCAGTTCCCCGCGCCGCTATGGGGCGCCGTGGTGCCGCGTGACGAAGATCTGCCGGAAAAGGCCCGGGTCAGGGCCGGCGGCGGGCGTGTCGGCCGCCGCGGCTGCGGAAGACGGCCTGGAGACGCCGGAGCAGGCCCTTGGGCGGCGGCTCGGCTGTCACGGGCGGCGCATCGAGTGCACCTGACAGCGGGCTGAGGCCGTAGTGCCGGGTGAGGGAGGTGTCCAAGGCGGACAGATCGCCCGGGGCAGGCGGTGCCGCGGGGGCCTGGAGGGGGCCCGGCGGCGCCGTCGCGTACGGCTCGTACCCCGGGTGTCCGGTCGGTGGGACGTGGTACCAGGAGTGGCCGCCGTGGTCCGGCGACGAGGCGGTCGGCAGGTCGAGGACCGACGGGTCGAACGTGCCGTCCCACGTCCCGTCCCACGCGCTCGGCGGCAGGACGGGGACGACGGGAGCGGCGAGCTGCTCGGCGGCGGACGCCACGGTGGTCGCGGCCTCCTGGAGCGCCGCCTGCTCGGCGAGCTTGCGTTCGGAGGCGTCGCGCTCGCTGCGCATGTCGAGCAGCAGGCTCGTGGCGTCCGCGGCCGCCTTGCGTGCCTGTCCGGCCGCCCGCTCGGCCGCTGCCAGCCGGTCCTCCAGCACCCGCACGTACTGCTCCCGCCCGGCGGCGGGCCGGGTGTGCTCCCGCAGCAGTCCCACCAGGCCCTGCAGGGCCCGGACATGGGCCCGGGCAGTGTCCTTGAGCCAGCGTTCGCGGCGCAGTTGGCGCTCCAGCCGCTCGGTGCGGCGGACCGCTGCGCCGAGCCGGTTGCTGGCGGCGGCGGCCTGGTCGGCGGCGTGCGTCTGCGCGTCGTGCAGCGCCGTCAGGAGGCCGTCGAGCTGTGCGGCATGCCGGATCGCGTCCTGCTGCCGCCGCTGCTCGTCGCCGTGCAGGGCCTGCTCCACGATCCGGCGGTACTCGCGCTGGGCCTCGCACTCCTCGCGCACCATGGCGTCCGCGTACCGGTCGGGGGCGCAGGCGCGGAGCATGTCGTAGTAGGCCACCATCAGATGCCGGCGGACCGCGGGCGCGAGCGGCTGCCGGTCGTCGTCCGGCAGGGCCAGCAGCGCTTCGACCTCGCGCGGTTCGGGCAGGCGCGTGCCGTCGGAGAGGGTCTTGAGGTCGTCCTCGGACAGCCCGGCCCGGGCGGCGAGCGCGCCGGTGTCGTCGCCGAGCCGGGCGAGGACCTCGTCCTGCAGGGCGGTGAGGAAGTGCTGGACGGGCCCGGGGAGCGTGCGGTGGCGTCGTTCCTTGTCCGCGGCGAGCCAGAGTTCCTCGTAGGCGGGCCAGACCGACGCGAAGGGTCTGGGGTCCGCGCTGTCCTTGTGCAGCTGGCGGACGACGAGTTGCAGGGTCTCCCGGCGGGTGAGCCGCTTGCACGTCAGGACGTCGCCGACCGTGTTGTGGGACGCGGTGGCGATGCGCTTCAGGTCGTCGACCTCGAAGTTCTTGGCGATGGCGCGGTACGAGGGATGGCCGGCCTGCGCGTGCAGCGCCTGCACGGCGTCGCGCAGCCTCAGCAGAGCGCCGCCTGGCCCCTGCTCATCCGGAGTCGGAGCGGGCATGGCCGGGGGCTCCCTGCTGTCAGATCTGTCAGAGAACCGTGATCCTGCCGTCATGGACGGCCGCGTTCGCTCGATCCGACAATCATTCACTCGTAAGAAGGCGTAACCCACTCTGCCGCACGGTGTGCACTGGAGGGGCCGGGCGGCGATCCGCCGCCGGCCTCACGCACGACCGGGCCGCCCCGGCACCAGCAGGGCAGCAGGGAGGGACGGCCCGGTCCTCACCCCGAGGGGCTTCGTTGCATCCTAGGAAGCAGCACGCTCGGTCCGTACTTCCCCGCCAAACCCGCCACAAGGCGGCGCGCGTACGCTACCGTGCACGCCGCATCTTTCTGGTGGCACCGCTCATGGCCGTGGCCCTGACCCTGGCACCCGCCGCCGCGGTACGGGCGGACTCCCCGCCTCCGGCCACCGCTCCCGTACAGCCCGGCGTTTCCTCGCCGGGGGCCGTTCCGCTGTCCCCGGGCACCGTCGTGCACGCGGCGCTGCCCGCGTTCGTCGCGGGACTGGGGTCCGGCAGCGTGCTGGCCGTCACCGGGTGGGCGATCCGGCGGCTGGCCGCACGCCGCGCGAGGGACTGAGCGTCACGGCGCCGCACGGGCCCCGGCCCGTGCGGCGCTCCACGCAGCGTCCGCAGCCGGTGCGGAGATCCTTAACCAAGTACCGCCACGCTTCACCATATTGAGCGGAAATCCGACTGCCGCAGGCCGGCGGCCCCGGCCCGCCCCCTACCGTGCGGAACGATCGCCGATGCCTGGCGCTCGCCCGACCCGGAAACCGGATGGAAAGGCCGCGCTCGCGATGCCCAATCCCTTCGAGCTGCCCCGCTTCTACACGCCGTACCCGGCCCGCCTCAATTCCCGTCTCGAAGGCGCCCGGCAGCACTCGAAGGCATGGGCCCGGCGGATGGGCATGATCGAGGGGTCCGGCGTCTGGGACGAGCAGGACTTCGACTCCCACGACTATGCGCTGCTGTGCTCCTACACCCACCCCGACGCCCCGGGGCCCGAGCTGGACCTGGTCACCGACTGGTACGTGTGGGTGTTCTTCTTCGACGACGACTTCCTGGAGCGGTTCAAGCGCACCGGCGACACCGAGGGGGCCCGGGCCTACCTGGACCGGCTGGCGCTGTTCATGCCGATGGACGACGCCGGGCCCGCCGAGGAGCCGGCGAACCAGGTGGAGGCGGGGCTGGCCGACCTGTGGGCGCGGACGGTGCCGTCGATGTCGGCCGGCTGGCGCCGGCGGTTCCGCGAGAGCACGTGGAACCTGCTGGAGGAGTCGATGTGGGAGCTGTCCAACATCAACGACGGCAGGGTCGCCAATCCCGTCGAGTACATCGAGATGCGCCGCAAGGTCGGCGGCGCCCCCTGGTCGGCCAACCTGGTCGAGCACGCGGCGGGGGCGGAGGTGCCCGACGCCGTCGCCGCGAGCCGGCCGATGCGCGTGCTGAGGGACACCTTCGCCGACGCGGTGCACCTGCGCAACGACCTGTTCTCGTACCAGCGGGAGGTCGAGGCCGAGGGCGAGCTGTCCAACGCGGTGCTGGTCCTGGAGCGGTTCCTGGACTGCGGCACCCAGGAGGCGGCGGACGCGGTCAACGACCTGCTGACCTCGCGCCTGCAGCAGTTCGAGCACACGGTGGCCACCGAGCTCGGGCCGCTGTTCGCCGAGCACGGGCTGACGCCCGGGCAGTGCGCCGACGTCTTCGCGTACATCAAGGGCCTGCAGGACTGGCAGTCCGGCGGCCACGAGTGGCACATGCGCTCCAGCCGCTACATGAAGGGTGCCGCCGGCGGGGCGCTGGAGGGGGCGGGCGCCCTGCTGGGTGGTCCGCTGGGGCTCGGCACGTCCGCCGCGCTGGTCGTGCCCTCCCTCGTCGCCTCGCTGCCGGCCCGGCTGCGCAGCCACGCGTACGTGCCGTTCGAGCAGGTGGGGCCGTTGCCGCGGCCGCACCTGGACATGCCCTTCGCGACGCGGCTGAGCCCCCACCTCGACACCGCCCGCCGCCGGACCATCGACTGGGCACACCACATGGGCTTCCTCGCCCGTGTCCCCGGCGACCCGCTGTCGGGCGTGTGGACGGAAGAGAAGCTGGCGGACTACGACTTCGCCCTGTGCGCGGCCGGCATCCATCCCTCGGCCACCGTGGAGGAGCTCGACCTGGCCACGCAATGGCTGACCTGGGGCACGTACGGCGACGACGTCTACCCCGCGGTCTTCGGCCGCGGCGGCGACGTGGCCGGTGCCCGGGCGTGCCACGACCGGCTCCTGCGCTTCATGCCGCTGGAGGGCGGGCCGAGCGAGCCGCCGCTCAACCCCTTGGAGCGGGGCCTGGCCGACCTGTGGGCGCGGACGGCGGGGCCGATGCCGGTGCAGGGGCGGCAGGCGCTGCGCGAGGCGATCGTGGTGATGCTGGAGAGCTGGCTGTGGGAGCTGGCCAACCAGCGGCTGAACCGGATCCCCGAGCCCGTGGACTACATCGAGATGCGCCGCAGGACCTTCGGCTCGGACCTGACCATGGCCCTGTCCCGGCTGCGCAAGGCGGACGGCCTGCCGCCGGAGGTCCTCGCCTCGCGCCCCTTCCGGGCGATGGAGGCCGCGGCCTCCGACTATGGCATGCTCACCAACGATGTCTTCTCGTACCAGAAGGAGATCCAGTTCGAGGGGGAGGTGCACAACGCCGTTCTCGTCGTGCAGAACTTCTTCACCTGCGACCGCGAGCAGGCCGTGCGGATCGTCGCCGACCTGATGAACTCCCGGATGCGGGAGTTCCGGCACATCGTCTCCCGGCAGCTGCCCGCGCTGTGCGACGAGCTGGGGCTGGACGCCGCGGCGCGCCGGGCGCTGCGGGCCCACGCCGAGGAGCTGCAGGACTGGATGGCGGCGGTCATGACCTGGCACAAGGACTGCCGCCGCTACGACGAGCCGCACCTGATCCGGCACCACGCCCTGCCCGCCGTGCCCGCTCCCCCGCTCGGCGTCCCCACGGGGCTGGGCACCTCGGGCGCCCGTGTCCGGGAGCTGCTGGGCGCCGGCTGACGCGCCGGGACGCGCAGAAGGCCCTCGCCGCATGCGGCGAGGGCCTTCCTCGTGTGCGCCGCCAGGGACTCGAACCCCGGACCCGCTGATTAAGAGTCAGCTGCTCTAACCAACTGAGCTAGCGGCGCGCAGAAGAAATATTACCCCGGTCCGGGGAGTGCTTCCGACCGGCCCGGACGACGAGGTTCCGGCGTGGCCGAAAGACCCCTCTTGATCATCTGCGCGGACGGCCCGTAGCTTTCACCGTCACCGAACTCACTCGTCCGAACACGGACAGTTTCCAATTAAAGCTTCCTAGAAAGGAAGACACCGTGAAGCGCATCGGTACGGCCGTCACCGCGGCAACCGCTGCCCTCCTCCTGGCCCAGGCACCCGCCGCCACCGCGGCCGGGACCACCGGCTGGACCGCGCCCTCCTGCACCCGCGTCACCGGTGACGGCTCCGTCACCTTCACCACCGACGAGGGCCGCACGCTGGCGCCCACCACGGGGACCCTGCACACGACCGGCTACACCCACGGCCTGGTCGCCCTCGACACCCCGAACGTGCTCCTGGCCACGCACAACACCCAGCTGCTGCGCTCGGCCGACGCCGGCTGCACCTGGACGCCCCTGGCCACCCTCGGCACCGGCACCACGCGCCTGACGGCGGCCCCCGCGGGCCGGGCGTACGCCTGGCAGGTCAACGGCGGCTACCTCGCGCGCATCGACGGCACGACCGTCACCCGGCTGACCGCCCCGACGGCGAACATCACCGGCCTCGGCACCGACCGGGCCCACCCCGGCCACCTGCGCCTGGCCGACCACGCCGGACAGCTGTACGACTCCACGGACGGCGGCGCCACCTGGAGCCGTACGGGCACGCCGGCGTTCCCCGCCGGCAGCAGCGTCTACTCGGTGGCCTTCGACCCGGCCGACGTGCGGCACGCCGTCGCCGGCGCCATGGTGCGCGGCGGCGCGGTGACCACCGACGGCGGCACCACCTGGACCGCCGCCAAGGGCCTCGCGGCCAAGGGCGACAAGGCCAACCTCTTCTCCTCCGCCGTCTCCCCCGCCGACCCGTCCGTGGTCTACGGGCTGGGCATCGACCTGGACGAGGCCGCGCCGGGCTCCTCCTCCGAGGGACGCCACCTGTACCGGTCGGCCGACGGCGGCCGGACGTTCGTCAAGGTCGTCGACGACTCCGCGGCGACCAAGCTGACCAACGGCACCCTGCTGGCCCCCAGCCCGGTCGACGCCGACGTCCTGCACTTCGTCTTCGGCACCTACTTCCAGAACTACGGCACCGACCTCTTCCGCCTCGACGCCCGCACGGGGCAGGTCACCAGGACCCACAACGCCTACGACGGCATCTCGGCCATCGCCTTCAACCCCGCGCGGCCGCAGGTGATGTACCTGGGTGCCGACGAGGTGCGGGTGGACTGACCGGGCGGGAGCGAAGGGCTCACTTCTTGCCCTTGCCGGGCTCCCCGCGCGGGTTGCGGATGGTCACCGTGACGCCGGCCGAGGCGTTGCGGGTGGTCAGGCGGTACGGGCCGAAGACGCGCCGTGCGGAGAGCAGGTAGCCCTCGGGCACGGCCGTCTCCCGCAGGTAGTAGGTGCCCAGCGGCAGTCCGGGGTAGGTGCAGCGGCCCTGCGGGTCGGTGGCGCAGCCGCTGTCGACCCGGCGGTCGGCGCCGGCACCGGAGGTCTGCAGGCCGGCCCGGCCGTTGGTCTCGCGCCACAGCTCGAAGACGGCGCCCTGCAGCAGCCGGCCGGTGCGCGCGTCCCGCTTGATCAGGCGCAGCGTGCCGCAGGTGGGGGTGTTGGCCACGGCGACGGTCACGCCGCGGGCGGCGTTGGCGGCGGTGAGGGCGAGCCCCGTCACGCGCTGGGCGGGCGCGGCGTAGCAGGTGGGGGGCTGCAGCTCCTGCCAGTAGTAGGTGCCGGTGTCCACGGCCCTGCGGCACAGGCCGCGCCCGTCGGTGACGCACACGCCGCCGACCCGGGCGTCGGCGGCGCCACCGGTCTGCAGGCCGGCGCGGCCGTTGGCCTCCCGCCACAGCTGGAAGCGGGCTCCCGGCAGCGGCCGGCCGGTCACCGCGTCCCGCTTGAGCACCGTCACGGTGCCCGCCTGGGCGGCGCTGACGCAGTCGGGCAGGTCGCCGGTGAAGGGGTAGGCGTGGAATCCGGCGGGTCCGCCGGAGGCGGTGTGGGTGAGGGAACCGGCGGTCAGGAAGCGTCCGTTGAAGCCGGGGACGGAAACGACCGACTCGCTCTCGCGCTCGCCGGCCAGGACGCTGCCCTGGAACTGCCCGGTGCCGCGGATCTCCAGGCGCCTGGCGTCGGGGGCGTTCCACAGCAGCCGCTCGCGCAGTCCGGCCGGTCCGCTCACGCCGCCGGCGTCGATCAGCCGTGCGGTGCCGGTGAGGTTGACCAGGACGGTGGCGCCGGACGGGATGCCGGTGAAGCGCAGGTTCCGGTGGGTGCCGCCGGGTCCGGCGAGGTCGGAGCCGACGGTGAACACCTGCAGCCGGGAGCTGCCGTCGCCGGTGAGGACCGTCTCCGTACCGGTGGTGCGCACCGTGCCGGTCGCCGGCCGGCCGTGGCCGTCGGCCCCGTGCGCGTAGCAGCGGCTCGCGGCGCCGAGTTCGTCGCGCAGCCGGACGTACGGCTCCGCCGCGGCCGCGTCGGTGACGCTGCGGCCGGTGACGGTGCCGCTGACCGGGCCCGCGTGGCGGACCGTGCCGCGGTCGGCGACCAGCCGCTGGCCGGCCGCGACGGTCACGGCTCCGCCGGCGGTCAGGAAGTCGCTGCCGTCCGCCGGGGGGACGCGGGAGCCGGTGCCGGCCACGCCCACGGCGTACCCGCCGCCGCCCGAGCGGTGCACGTCCACGCGGCCGAGGGCGACCACGCGCCCCTCGGCCTCGGCGGCCGTGCCCCGGACCCGGAAGTCGCCGCCGACGAGGACGTTGACGTTGTTGTCGCGGCCGGCCGGCGGGCCCGTGCCGGGGCCGCGGTAGCTGCGCGGGCAACTGCCGGGCAGGCACGGGCCCAGGCCACCGGGCAGCGGCGCCGCCGCCGCGGGCGGGGCCAGGCCGCCGACCGTGGCGGCGCAGACGACGCCCACCGCGAGCCTGCGCAGCCATCCCTCGGTGAAGTTCCGTCGCACGGTCCGACTATGACCATCGGCATCTCGTCGGATATTCCGCCGCGCCGGGGCAGCGTCGCGAACGTGCTCCGAACGGCCGATCAGGTGCCCGGCTTGCGGCCCCAGACGCGCACGCCGTCGCCGACCTGCAGCACGTCCCACAGCCGGCGCGCGTCGGCGACCGTGAGGTTGACGCAGCCGGCGGAACCGCCGCCGTCGAAGAGGTTGCCCGGGTGGCCGTGCAGGGCCTGGCCGCCGGAGAAGAACTGCGAGTACGGCATCGGGGCGTTGGCGTAGAGCGTGGAGACGTGGTTCTTGTGCTTCCAGTACACCTTGAACGAGCCCGTACGGGTCGTCTGCCCGGCCCGGCCCGAGCGCACCGGCACCGGCGCGAAGATCACCCGGCGGCGCTGCTGCACCCACATGAGCTGCCGGTCGAGGTCCACGCACGCCATGCGGCCCGCGACCACCGGGCAACGGCCGGCGGCATTGGGGTCGGGGCGGGCCTGGGCGACGAGCATCTGACGGTAGGTGGCCAGCCCCGCGTACCCGTCGGCCGGCCGGATGCCCTCCCGGCGCTGGAAGGCGGCGATGGCCGCGCAGTCCGCCGGTGACTGGCGGCCGTCCACGGGCCGCTTGAGGTACGCCTCCAGCTGCCGCTGGTACGGGCCGGTGCCCGCCGTACAGGCGGCCGCGTGCGCCGCGCCCGGCGCGGCGGCCGGAGCCGCGACGCCGGCCAGCGCCGTCAGCAGGCAGGCCCCCGCCGCGGGGCGGCGGCGGGCGCGGCGGCCGGCACGTCGGTTGCTCATGCACGACGGTCTACCGGCCGGCCGCCGGGCGGGCACCCGCAGGGACCCGAACGGGTCAGTCGCGCGGCGAGAGCTCGGCCATCGCGGACCAGCCGCGGCCGGGCACCTCGACGTTGACGATCTCCGGAGTGCTCGCGATCAGGCCGGGCATCCAGGCCATGGCGGTCTTGAAGTGCTCGGAGTTCACGTGCGCCTCGCCCGCGGCCGCGTCCTCGAACGCCTCCACGAGGACGAACTGGTGCGGGTTGTCCACGCTGCGCGACCACTCGTAGAACAGGTTGCCCGGCTCCTCGCGGGTGGCCCGGGTGAAGTCCTGGACCAGGTCCAGCCACTCCCCGCTGCGCTCGGGGCGGATGGTGAACTTGACGACGATGAAGATCATGCGTGCTCCCGGAAGGACCGCGTTCGAATGAGGACCGGTCCATCGTGACGCGCGGGCCCGGCGGCCGCGAACGCGATACGGCCGTTTTCCGGCTGTGCCGGAAAACGGGCCGGTAGTGGTGGCTGCCGGTGGGGCGGTGCGCCTGCGGCGGGCCGTGGGGTCACCCCGTGAGCGCTGCCGCCCGTTCGCGGAGCTCCGCGAGAGCGAGCCGCAGCAGCGGGTGCCCCTCGCTCCCGCTGCGCACCGCGGTCAGCACCCGCCGCGTCGGCCCGGGCCCGCGCAGCGGTCGTACCGCGGGCGTGAGCGCGGGCCGGATGCCGTGCAGGGCCGAGCGGGGCACGAGGGCCACCCCCGCGCCGACCGCGACCAGGGCGCACACGGCCGAGAAGTCGTCGGACAGGCACTCGACCCGCGGCTGGAAGCGGGCCTGCTCGCAGGCCCGCAGCACGGCCTCGTGCACGGGGTTGCCGGGCCACGGCGTGATCCAGGGGTCCTCGGCCAGATCCTTCAGGTCGACTTCCCCCGCCCCCGCGAGCCGGTGCCCGGGCGGCAGCACGGCGTCGAACGGCTCCTCGTACAGCGGTGCGTGCAGCAGCCGGCCCGTCCCCGGCGCCAGCGAGTCGCGGTGCTCGACGGCGATGGCGATGTCGACCTCGCCGTCGGCCAGCAGGCGGGCGCTGGTGTGCCCCTCGGCGTCCTTGACCCGCACCTGCACCTGCGGCGCGCGCTGCCGCAGTGCGGCCACGGCGGGGGCGACGACCTCGGTGATGGCGGTGGCGAAGGCCGCGACGGCGACCTCGCCGACCAGTCCGGTCGAGCAGGCGGCGAGGTCGGCCTCGGCCCGCTCCAGCTGGGCGGAGATCTCGCCGGCGTGCCGCGCGAGGACGCTGCCCGCGGCCGTGAGGCGGACGGTGCGCCCGCGCCGTTCGAGCAGGGTGTGCCCGGTCTCCGTCTCCAGGGCGGCGAGCTGTTGGGAGACGGCGGAGGGCGAGAGGTACAGGGCGTGGGCGGCGGCCGTGACGGTGCCGTGGTCGGCGAGGGCGCGCAGCACCTTCAGGCGGCGGGGGTCGATCACCTGTTCATCATCCCATGATCGTGAAGGCAGGCTTCACAACCACCGTCGAAAAATGTCGATGGACTTCACAGCGGCGAAGCCGCAAAGTGATCCCTCATGAGGGCATTGGTGAAGACCGCGGCGGCGCCGGGTCTCGAACTGACCGAGGTGCCGACCCCCGAGGCCGGCCCCGGACAGGTATTGATCAAGGTCTTGCGGACCGGCATCTGCGGTACGGACCTGCACATCGACAGCTGGGACGACTGGGCGGCCCGCACGGTGCGTGCGCCGCTCGTGGTCGGCCACGAGTTCGCCGGCGAGGTCGTCGCCACCGGTGCCGGGGTGACCAAGGTCGCCGTGGGCGACACCGTCAGCGGCGAGGGTCACCTGGTGTGCGGCACCTGCCGCAACTGCATGGCGGGCCGCCGCCACCTGTGCATCCGTACGATCGGTCTGGGCGTGCACACCGACGGCGCGTTCGCCGAGTACGTGGTGCTGCCCGAGTCCAACGTCTGGGTCCACCGCCACGAGATCGACATCGACGTGGCGGCCATATTCGACCCGTTCGGCAACGCCGTGCACACGGCGCTGTCCTTCCCGGTCCTGGGCGAGGACGTGCTGATCACCGGCGCCGGCCCCATTGGCATGATGGCCGCCGCGGTCGCCCAGCACGCCGGTGCGCGCTCCACCGTGATCACCGATGTCAGCCCCTACCGCCTGGCGCTGGCGCAGAAGATGGGCGCGACCGTCGCCCTGGACGTCAGCAGCCGGCGCATCGCCGACGTCATGCCGGAGCTCGGCATGACGGAGGGCTTCGACGTGGGCATGGAGATGTCCGGCCGCGCCGACGCCCTGCAGGACATGATCGCCACCATGTCGCCCGGCGGCCGCATCGCCGCGCTCGGCCTGCCGCACGGCGAGGTCAGCCTCGACATGGCCACGATCGTCACGCGCATGCTGACGCTGCGCGGCATCTACGGCCGCGAGATGTTCGAGACGTGGTACGCGATGTCCGTGCTGCTGCGCAGCGGCCTGGACATCTCGCCGGTGATAACCCACCGCTTCGGCTTCGAGCAGCACGCCGAGGCGTTCGCCACGGCCCGCTCCGGCCAGTGCGGCAAGGTCGTCATCGACTGGACCCGGCCCATCCTCCCCTGACGCACGACCACACCACGAGGAGTCCCCACGTGTACGACGGGATGCGCGAGCACCTGCGCAAGGAGCTGCAGGACATCCGCGACGCCGGCCTGTACAAGTCCGAGCGCGTGATCACCAGCCCGCAGTCGGCGGCCATCAGCGTCGGCGACGGCAAGGCCGCCGACAAGGTGCTCAACTTCTGCTCCAACAACTACCTCGACCTCGCCGACCACCCCGAGGTCATCGCGGCGGCCAAGCAGGCGCTGGACGACTGGGGCTTCGGCATGGCCTCCGTCCGCTTCATCTGCGGCACCCAGGCGCCCCACAAGGAGCTGGAGAGCCGGATCTCCCGCTTCCTGGGCACCGAGGACACGATCCTGTACAGCTCGTGCTTCGACGCCAACGGCGGCGTCTTCGAGACCCTGCTGTCCGCCGAGGACGCGGTGATCTCCGACGAGCTCAACCACGCCAGCATCATCGACGGCATCCGCCTGTCGAAGGCGGCGCGCTTCCGCTACCGCAACCGCGACATGGCGGACCTGGAGCGCTGCCTGCAGGAGGCGTCGGGTGCCCGGCACAAGCTGATCGTCACCGACGGCGTGTTCTCCATGGACGGCTACATCGCCCCGCTGGACGAGATCTGTGACCTGGCCGAGCGCTACGGCGCCCTGGTGATGGTCGACGACTCGCACGCGGTGGGCTTCGTCGGCGAGGAGGGCCGCGGCACGCCGGAGCTGTTCGGCGTCACCGAGCGGATCGACATCATCACCGGCACCCTCGGCAAGGCCCTGGGCGGCGCCAGCGGCGGCTACGTCGCCGCGCGCGCGGAGATCGTCGAGATCCTGCGCCAGCGCTCCCGCCCGTACCTGTTCTCCAACTCGCTGGCGCCCTCCATCGTCGGCGCCTCGCTGCGGGTGCTCGACCTGCTGGCCGCCTCCGGCGACCGGCGGGCGCAGCTGCGGGAGAACACCGCGCTCTTCCGCAAGGGCATGACCGAGGCGGGCTTCGAGGTGCTCCCGGGCGAGCACCCCATCACCCCCGTCATGATCGGTGACGCGGCCGTGGCCGCACGGATGGCGGCGGCGCTGCTGGAGAAGGGCATCTACGTGATCGCCTTCTCCTACCCGGTGGTCCCCCAGGGCAAGGCCCGCATCCGCGTCCAGCTCTCGGCCTCCCACTCGCGCGAGGACGTGCTGCGCACGATCGAGGCCTTCCGCGAGGTCCGCGACGCGATGGCGGCCTGACGGCCGCACACCACGACAACGGCGCCGGCCCCGGGCAGAGATGCCCGGGGCCGGCGCCGTTGTCGTGGTGGCCGGTGCCGGGCCCGTTCCTATGATTGGTCATGCGGCGTACGAGTTGGCCAGTGCGGCACCGGCGTCGGTTTCCGAGCCGCTTCGTCCTGGTGCACCGAAATCACCCGCGCCATGCCCGCGAGTACCGCGAAGACAAGCCCGATAAGCACGGAACCGAGCGCCAGATCCCCTCCGCCCGGGGTTCCCTGGATCATTTGCACAACCCCGGCTATGGCCGGCACCACGTATATATTGCACGTCAGGAACAGCAGCCAGTAAATGATTCGCCACACCTGTGCGGCGGCTCCTCGAAGCGGTCGCAACAAAAGCAGCCGGCGCAGGACGTGCACCTCCTTCGCGGGCTCCACCCCTCGTCGGGGCCGTTGCGAAGTCCGCACCGTGGCGTAGCACCTGTCCAACCACTGCTGGGCCGGGCGTGCGTCCTCGCCCAGCGGTCCCAGCAGCTGACGGGCCTGTATCCAGGCCTGAATGAATGCGACCTGCGCCTGCCCCATTTCGATTTTCCGTCGGAGCTGCTGGTCCAGGTTCCTTTCCTGGCGCCGGTCTTTGATGACGATTCCCAGCACACCCACCGAGGCCGTGATCAGGGGTGCCAGCACCGGAACAAGGTTCTGGAACAGTTCGTTTCCCGTCATAGGCTGCATTCACCTCGCCCGACGAAGTGAATCCCGGAAAAGAAGGCGCGGCATCTCCCTTCGTCCAGCTTGCGCCTTCACACGACGGCGGGCAATCTCGGCGCGTGGGTCGTGGAGGGTTCAACCGTGCAGCAGCCGCTTCTGCAGGGACTCCAGGGGCCCTGCGGCAAAGCGGCGCATCCAGAGGGTGGATGCGGTCACCAGGACCAGGCAGACCGCCGCCCACAGGGCGAGGACCCACCACGGGCCGGTGCCGGCGAAGCGCTCGGCGAGCCCGAGGCCGATGCCGTAGCAGGCCAGGACGCACAGCACGTTCTGGGCGACGTAGCAGGTCAGGGCCATGCGGCCGACGGAGGTCAGGGAGCGGGTGAGCGGGCCGGGGCGGGGCAGGCGGTCCATCAGCACGCCGATCAGGCCGAGGTAGCCGAGGGCGACGACGGGGGCGGCGACGTAGCGGCCCAGGAGGTAGGCGTCGGCCAGGGAGGCGGCGGCGTTGAGGGGCAGGCCGAGGCCCAGGCCCCAGGCCGCCAGGCGGACGCGCAGCCGGTGCCCGGCGGCCGAGGGGGCGAAGGCGCCGGCGCGGTGGAAGCGGACGCCGAGCAGGAAGAGGAAGAGCAACAGCCCGAAGGACAGCACCGGTTCCATGCGCAGGACGAGGGCGTGGTGCAGGCGGAAGGCGATCTGGTCGAGGTAGCCGCCGTGCGCGTAGAGGCCGGCCGCCTCCCGGTCGGGGCCGGTGCTGTTGCTCCCGTCGGCGCCGAGCGCCGCGAGGCCGAGCAGCGTCATCGCGGCGAGGTGAAGGCCGGCCGCCGTCCACATCACGCGGTTGCGCAGGCGCTCGGAGCCGGTGAGCAGGCGGGCGACGAGCAGGGCGGTCAGGGCGTAGCCCATGAGCACGTCCCAGGCGAAGACCAGGACGAAGTGCACGGTGCCCTCGGCGAGGAGGAACAGGGCACGCCGGCGGTAGCCGCCGGGCCACGGCCGGCCGCGCCGGGCGGCGGCGTCGAACTGGATGGCCAGGCCGACACCGAAGAGCAGGGTCAGCAGGGACAGGAACTTGCCGTCGGCGAGGAAGCGGAAGACGCTCTCCACCGCGAGCGCGGGGCCGGGGTCCGTGAGCAGTGCGTGGAGGGAGGCTCCCCCGGCGGTGCCGTCGAGGACGCCCCACTCCGCGCCGGGAGCGGTAAAGATCCAGACATTCGTCATGAGCGTTCCGAGGATCGCCGTGCCGCGCAACACGTCCAGCAGCGGCAGTCGCCCCGGCGTGCCGGAGTCCGCCGTCCCTCCCGTTTCGCCCTCCTGCGGTCCGGACCAAGAGGCGATGGACCGTACGGTTTCCGTCATGTGACCCCCAACTCGGCGTTTCCTCCATCCTCTGCGGAAGGATCACCGGGGGCCTCGTAGGCGGTGATGAAACGGCCGTACATCCTTCGATGTAGCGGCCAACAGGGCGGCCGAACCTTTATCAGCGCGCGCACATGTGCCGAAGGAAAGTGCCAAAACTCTCACCACCCACGGGTGTTATCGATTACCTTCCGTCGCATCGGACGCGCCATGTGTGATCACCCCCGGAGAGGATCGTGTGACCGGCATAGACGGGTGCCTGGCCGAGGCCATGACCATCCCCGGGGCACGGGGGGCGAGCCTGGTGGAGTGGACCACCGGGCTCACCCTGGGGACGGCGGGCGACGGGCCGACGACCGGGCACGGGGAGCACGGGGACGACGAGGCCGCGGCCGCCGAGGCGGCCGAGGTGGCCCGGCTCGTCTTCGAGAGCGGGGCCTTCCGCCGCGGGGCGGCGGCCTCAGGGCCCGTGGAGGAGCTGATCGTCACCGCCCGCGGCAGCTACCACCTGATCCGTTTCGTGGAGACGGCCTTCGACAGCAGTGTCTTCCTGCACCTGTGGCTGGATCGCACGGAGGCGAACCTGGCCGTGGCCCTCTTCCGCATCAAGGACATCACCGCCCGGCTGGTGCCCGCATGAGCCCGGCGCTGCGCGAGGCGACGCTGGACGACCTGGCCGCGCGACGCGCCACGGGCGCCCTGCACGGCCGCGGCGGGGCGCTGTACCTGGCCGACGGCGCGGTGGTGCACGCGGAGAGCCCGGCGGTACCGGACGTGGGGTGGCGGCTGACCGCCGGCGGCCGGGTGTCGCCGGAGGCCTGGCAGGAGGCGGTGGTGCGCGGCGGCGCCGAGCACCGCGCCGGCGCCTTCCTCGTCGAGCACGGCCGACTCGGGCGTGCCGAGCTCGAACTGTGCCACCTGAGCGCCCTGTTCGACGCGGCCTACTTCGTGCTCTTCCCGCTCGACGGCTCGCAGCGGCCCCCGGACCGGTTCCTGTACGAGGCACGGCACTGGTTCGGCCCCGTACGCCCGGTGCCCGTGGGCCTGTTGCAGCACGAGGTGCGGCGCCGGCGCGGGCTGCTGGAGCGGGCCTGGCCGCGCCCGGAGATCGACGCGGCACCGGTCGTGCCCGTGGCCGGCGCCCTGCCGCGCGCCGGCCACGGCGGCGGGCCCGCCGGCGGGCGCCGGGCGGTGCTGGAGGCGGCGGACGGGGTGCGCACGCCCACCCAGATCGCCAGGGCGCTGGGCCGGTGCGCCTTCACCACCGTCCTGGACGTGCGGCGGCTGGCGGCGGCGGGCCTGGTCCGTACGCCGCGGGCGGGCGCGCCTGCACCGCGCGCCCCGCAGGCCGGCGCCCGCCCCGACGCCCCGGACGTCTTCCTGCTCCACCGGATCCGTGACGCCTTGGAGGCCCTGTGACCGAGCCCCGGCCCGTTCCCGTGCCGCATCCCGAGTTCCCCCGACGCCACCGGGCCGCGTCGTGGGCGGGCCGGGCACCCGCGCTCTCATGATGAGGCGCGCATTGAGGCAATTCGCCGTGAGGAGGCAGCCGATGACCGCCGCACCCGAGGTGCTCGACGAGCTGGAGGGGCTGCGCGTGCGGGTACCGCACCTGACCGGTGCCATGGTGGCCAGCACCGACGGGCTGGTGATCGCGCACCTGGTCACCGGCATGGAGCCGGACGGGGTGGCCGCGCTGACCGCCGCGGCCCTGGGCGTGGGAGCCCGGCTGACGGAGGCCGTGGGCCACGGGGGCTTCCGCGAACTCGTCGTCAGCGGCGAGCACGGCTACGTCGCCACCTACGCCGCCGGCGCCTCCTGCGTCCTGACCCTGCTGGCCACGGCCGACGCCAACGTGGGCCGGCTGAACCTGGAGGCCCGCAGATCGGGCGCCCGCATCGCCGCGCTCGCCGCCACTTCGCCGGCGCGCCAGCGCCAGCCGTGACGGGGGCGGCCACCGGCCGCCCGCACGACGCATCACCGACCCGCACCACCGACCGCATCACCAACCCTCATCACCAACCCGATAAATCGACACCGACGGAACGGAAGACTGACGATGGCGAACACCGAAACGGCCCTGAAAGACGCGATGAGCTCGATCGACGGGGCCATCGGCGTGGCACTCGTCGACTACGGCAGCGGCATGGCGCTCGGCACCCTGGGCGGCAGCTCCTCCTTCGACCTCAACGTCGCGGCCGCGGGCAACACCGACGTCGTACGGGCCAAGCTGCGGGCCATGGAGATGCTGAACATCCAGGACAGCATCGAGGACATCCTCATCACCCTCGGCACGCAGTACCACCTGATCCGCCTGCTCACCGGCCGTGGCGGCAACGGGCTGTTCCTCTACCTCGTCCTGGACGCCAAGCGCGCCAACCTGGCGATGGCCCGCCACCAGCTCCGGCGGATCGAGGGGGAGCTGGAGGTCTAGGCACCGGAGGTCCGGGCGCTGGGGGTCCGGGCGCTGGAGGTCCGGGCGCGTCAAGGCCTGCTGGGCCATTCGGGATGGCCTGAACGGAGGACTTGGGCGCACTCACCTGACGGCCCGTCGGCCCACCGGATCTGGTGCGCCGTCAGGTGTGCACGCCCTCGGGTGGCGGGCCGTCAGGAGCCGTACCGTTTGCGGGTGGCCGGAGGGCGGCGCAGGGTCGTCGTGACGATCCCTTCAGCTCGGAGGAGTACTCCATGGCCCTCTCGCGAAGAACCGGCCTCCTGCTGTCCGGCACCCTGTGCGGTGCCCTCGCCCTGGGCACCGCCGGCTGGACCGCCACGGCCTACACCACGCAGGCGCCCGCCGACGCCGCCGCCCCCGCGCAGGCCGCCCCGGCCCCCGACGCCCTGCGCAGGGCCGCGGGCCAGGGGGTGCGGGCCATCGAGGAGAACGCCATCGGCAAGGAGGCGGCCGACGTCGCCGCGGGCTGCGCGGCCGCCCACCAGGCGCAGGGGCCGAAGGCCGGCAGCTGCGCCGCCGTCCGGGAGCAGCTCGACCGGCTGGGCCGGGCCCGGGCGGGCCTGGAGCGCCAGGCGAACAGCGGCCGGCCCGACCTCGGGGCCATCACCGCCTCGACCCTGGACGCGGTGGGGGCCACCGTGCAGCTGGCCAAGGAGCGCGCCCGCAGCGACGACGGCTGGGGGCACGGCCGGCAGGGCCGGGAGGGCCCCGGCGGCCTGATCGGCACGGTGCAGGGGCTGGTCACCGGCCTGGCCGGCACCATGAACGGTGTCGTCGGCGGCATCAGCAACATGGTCATCGGCCTGGTGAGGGCCTTGCTGGCCGGCGGCTGAGGCGGCGGCTGTGCATCCGGCGGCCCTCGCCCCGTCCCGGCCCGGGCGGCAGGCCCGCCCGCCGGCGGCCGACGCCCCGGCGCCCGCGGCCCTGCCGTGGTTCGCGGGCGTGGCCACCGCCTACACCCTGGCCCAGCTGCTGCTCGTGGTGCCGGACATCGGGCTCGGCTGGGACGAGACGGTGTACGTCAGCCAGGTCGCCCCGCACGCCCCGGCCGCGTTCTTCAGCGCGCCGCGGGCCCGCGGGGCGAGCCTGCTGGTCGCCCCCGTGGTGGCACTGACGGACTCCACCGATGTGCTGCGCCTGTGGCTGGCGGTGCTCTCGGGGTGCGGTCTGCTGCTCGCGCTGTGGCCGTGGCGGCGGCTGGTGCCCGTGCCGCTGGCGGCACTGGCGGGCCTGCTGTTCTGCGGGCTGTGGATGACCTTGTTCTACGGTCCGCAGGCCATGCCGAACCTGTGGGTGGCCTTCGGCGCGCTGGCCGCCACCGGCTGGTTCCTGTGCGCGGTGCGCGGTCCGGGTACGGACCGGCGGGCGCTCGTGGCCCTCGCCGCGTCGGTGGCGTTCACCGCGCTGATGCGCCCGGGTGACGGCTTGTCACTGCTGCTGCCGCTGGCGGGCGCGGCGGTGTGCGTACGGTCCTGGCGCCGGCCCGCGGTCCTGCTCGCCGTCGTGGGCGGCGCGGTCGCCGGCGGCGCCGACTGGGTGGTCGAGGCCTACCTGCACTACGGCGGGCCGGCGGCGCGGCTGGCGCGGGCCTCGGAGATCCAGGGCGGCTGGGGTGCCCCGCTGGCCCTGGACGACCACATGCGGGCGCTGGAGGGCCGGGCGCTGTGCCGGCCGTGCACGATTCCCTGGCGGCATCCGGTGACGGCGGTGTGGTGGTTCGCGGTGCCGCCGCTGACCGCGGGCGGCCTGCTGGTGGCCTCCCGGGTGCGCCGGCCGGCGGTGCACGCCCTGCCGGTGGTGGTGGCGCTGTCGATGGCGGTGCCGTACCAGTTCCTCGACTACGCGGCGCCCCGGTTCCTGCTGCCCGCGTACGGGCTGCTGGCGCTGCCGGTGACGCTGTGCCTGCTGCGGCTGGTGACCACCGTCGAGGGCGGCCCGCCGCGGCTGCGGCCGGTCGCCGCGGCGGCCCTGGCGATGGCGCTGCTGGCGCACCTGGCGGTGCAGTACGTGGTGCTGGGCCGGGTCGTGGCGCGCAGCGCCGCCACCGACCGGGCCCTCGGACGCATCGTCACCGAGCTGCGCCGCCAGGGGCTGCGCCCGCCGTGCGCGGTCACCGGCACGGAGGCGGTGCGGATCGCCTTCCGCGCCGGGTGCGCCTCGCGGCAGACGGACGGGCACGACGCGAACACCACCGTGGCGCGGCTGGTGGCCGATGCGGCGCGGCAGCCGGTGGCGGTGGTGACCTCCGACGGCACGCACCCGCCGCCGTACGCGCGCGGCTGGCGCGCCGCACCGCTGCCCGCGCTGCCCGGCGAGGCGGCCGGGCTGCGCGCCCGGCTGTCCCCGCCGGCACGCCGGTGAGGCCGGGCGCGCCGGCGCGGCGTCAGGACCAGGGGCCGAAGGGCACCAGGTCGGGCCCGGTGGCGTGCCAGTCGTCGCCGCCCTCGCTGACGCGGTGCAGCAGGTGGCCCGCGTACCAGACGACGATGTCCTGGCCGTCGGTGGACTCCCCCGAGACGTACGCGGTCAGGCCGTCGGCGGCGGCGCTCCCCTGGCGCCCGTAGCGGTCCTCGGCCGCCCGGTAGCGCAGCAGCCACAGGTCGGCGGTGGAGAAGGCGTCGGCGGTGCCGTCGGCCGCGCCGGGCAGCAGGTGGTAGCCGCGGCCGCTGTCGAGGTCGAGCACGGCCCAGCTGCGCCGGGAGCCGGCGTTCTTCACCCGGCTGGTCTCGGTGCGGAAGGGGTGCCAGCCCGGTCCCCAGCCCTCGTCGGGGGTGTAGGTGTTGTACTCCAGCAACAGGTCGCGCGCGGCGCCGTCGATGTCGAAGTCCAGCCGCCAGTAGACGTGGTGACGGTGGTCGAAGGGGCACTGCAGGCCCGCGCTGTACAGCCGGGGCATGACCACCCCGTTCTCCCAGAACACCCAGCGGTGGGTGAGCCGGTAGGCGCCGATCGTGTGGTACGACTCCACGCTCAGCGCCCGCAGGCCGCCGGCGGTGTAGGAGTACACGCACACCCTGCTGCCCGGGCAGCGGGAGGTGGGGTGGGAGTTGTCGTAGTTCAGGGGGTCCTTGTACGGGCCGCAGGGGCCGGAGTACTGCACCCGCAGCGAGGGCAGGCTGGCCTTGTGGAAGACCTCGTGGCCCCGGTAGGCGGCGCCGAGGACGACGATGCCCTCCTCGTCGGGGGCGTCCGCCAGCCGCCAGTCGAAGGTCCACAGCGGGGCTTCGGGGGGCCAGCTGACCCGGCCTGCCTCACTCATCGCCGCCTCCGCCCGTCCCCAGCACCCGCTCCTCGCCGAGGTCGACCACCAGCCGTACGTCCGGCATGCGCCGGGCCGGCGAACCGAACCCGACGTACGCGCGGCGCCGGCCGTGGTGCTCGTCGCCCTCGCGCACGTCGCTGGTCAGCAGCACCATCGGCACCGAGTCCTGCAGGGCGCGGCGCGCCGCCTCGCTGTGGGCGCGGGCGATCGCCACGGCCCGGTCGGCCTCCGCCGGGGACAGGGCCGGCTGCGCGGCGCTCTCGGCCATGGCCAGCAGCAGCGGCGGGTCGCCGTCGGCGAGGGTGAACTCCAGGGCGCGCTCGTCGGTGTAGTCGTAGGCCAGGACGAACAGCCCGGGCGCGGCCGGCGCCTTGGCGTCGGCGAGGCGGGCGGCGCCCAGGAAGACGTAGCGGTGTCCGTCGAGCGCCGAACGGGCCCCGTGGTCGGCGAGGATCGCGGGGACGGCCCGGTCCAGCAGTTCCTCGGCGGACGGGACCGCCAGGCGCTGCCAGGCGACCGGCTCGGCGGGGGCGGGCGCGGGCGGCGGTGCGGGGATGTCCTCGATCGCCGGCTCGACGACGGCGGGGAACTCGGGGAGGCCGGGCCGGGCCGGCGGCGGCCCCAGGCGGATCTGCGGCGGCTGTTCTGGCATGGACCGAGCCCTTCGCGTGGCCGAATGCGGCGGCATCCCGGCGGCATTCCCATGGCATTCCGACGCCATTCCGATGGCATTCCGATACTTTCATCCGCAATGCCCGGCGTCACCGGCGCCGTGGGGCGCACCGGGAGCACGACGCGGTGCCCGCGCTCCGGCGTACGGGGCCCATTCGGTGACGCGGGTCGGCCGAATGGCGCAGCAGCGGGATATCCGGGCGCCGTCGCCGGTTACAACTCCCCGGAGTCCGAACGCGAGGAGTCCCGCCATGGCCGAGGTAAAGCTTGCCGCCGAACGACGCACGGATTTCGGCAAGGGCGCCGCGCGCCGCATCCGCCGTGCGGACAAGGTCCCGTGTGTCATCTACGGCCACGGCGCCGCCCCCAAGCACATCTCCCTGGACGGCCATGCGCTGTGGATGGCCCTGAAGACGCCGAACGTCCTGATCCGCCTCGACATCGAGGGCAAGGGCGAACTCGTCATCCCCAAGGACGTCCAGCGCGACCCTCTCAAGGGCTTCCTCGTCCACGTCGACCTGCTGGCCGTGCGCAAGGGCGAGAAGGTCACCGTCGAGGTGCCGGTCGTCACGGAGGGAGAGCTGGCGCCGGGCGGCAACCTGCTGGAGCACATGCTCGACAAGCTCCCGGTCGAGGCGGAGGCCACGCACATCCCGGAGTCGTTCACCGTCTCCATCGAGGGCCTGGAGGCCGGTCACACGGTCCGCGCCGAGGACATCGACCTGCCGCGCGGCTGCTCCCTGGCGGTGGACGGCAGCACGGCCCTGCTGCAAGTGGTCCTGGCCCAGGCGGAGGAAGTCCCGGAGGAGGCGGAGGCGGAGGAGGCCGCGGAGGCCGCAGCGGCCCCGGCGGCGGAGGCCCCGCCCGCGGAGGAACCCGCCGCGGCAGGTGGGGAGGGCTGAGGACGGCGGGTTGCCGCCTGGCGGCGGCCCCCCCGCCCCCGCAGGGGTCAGTCGTGCGGCACCACGGCCACCGGGCACCGCGCGTGGTGGGCGCACGCCTGCACCACCGCGTCCAGCCGCGGCAGCAGCGCCGCCCGGTGCCGGCGGCGGCCGACGATCAGCAGGTCGGCGCCCTCGGCCGCGTTGACGACGGCCTGGGCCGGGCTCTCCAGGCGCACGGAGTCGACGACGGTGACGTCCGGGTACGTCTCGCACCAGGGCCGCAGTGCCGCGGTGAGTTCCCGTTCCGCGTCGCGGCCGATGTCCTGGGCGACGTCGGGGTCGACGCCCCAGGGCGCGTACGCCTGGACGGGCAGCGTGCGCCCGTGGACGACGCGCAGGGGCACGCCCCGAGCCGCAGCGGCGGCGAAGGCGAAGTCGAGCAGTTCGTCGCAGCGGCCGCGGAGGCTGACGCCGGCCACGACGCCGCCGTGCGGGTGCTGCTCGCCCATGCCGGCGCGTACGAGCACCACGGGCCGTTCGGCGCGCCCGGCGACGTGCTGGGCGACGTCGCCGAGGAAGAAGGCCTGCATGCGGGCCAGGCCGCGGGAGCCGAGCACCACCATCTCGGAACGGCCGGCCGCGTCGAGGAGCGCGGCGGCGGGCTCGTCGGCGACGAGTTCCTCGACGACGGTGAGCCCGGGAAGGCGTTCGGTGATCTCGGTGCGGGCGGCGCCGAGGATGCGCCGGGCCCAGTAGTCCCGGTCCCGCTCGGCGGGGACGCCGGCCGGGGCGTCCGGCGCGGGCGGCGGGGCCGGCCCGGCCGCCTCGGGCACGTGCAGGATCCAGGCGTGCAGCAGGTGGAGCGGCAGGGCGCGCCGGTCGGCCTCGGTGGCCGCCCAGTGCGCTGCGGCCAGGCTCTCGGGGGTTCCGTCGAGTCCGACGGTGACCGGTGCGGGTTCCATGGCGAGCACCTCCGTCGCGTCCGGCGTCCGGGGCTTCCCTTCCAGTGTCGGCCCGAGCGGGGCGGCGGCACGAGCGGGCGGCGGCGCCCGCGGCCCGCCCCCGGCGTGGGCGGGGGCCTGCGCGCGCCTTGCCCCGGTGGCCGGCCCGGCGCACCGTGGAGGGGATGGGCGGAGGTGAGCGTGATGACCGAGCCGCAGGCGGCCGGCACCGGCGGCCCGTCCGACACGTGGGCCTGGGTGGTCGACCGTCCGGCCGCGGTCGGGCGCGGTCCGCTGCGGCGGGTGCGCCGGGCGCTGCCCGGGCTGGGTCCGGCGGATCTGCTGGTGAAGGTGCGGGCGTGCGGGGTGTGCCGTACGGACCTGCATCTGGCGGAGGGTGACCTGCCGCCTCGTACGCCGTGCTGCACCCCGGGGCACGAGGTCGTGGGCCGGGTGCTGGCGGCGGGGCCGGAGGCGGAGGGGTTCGCCGCCGGTGACCGGGTGGGCGCGGCGTGGCTGGCGAGCACGTGCGGGACGTGCGGTTACTGCACGGCGGGGCGCGAGAACCTGTGCCCGCGCTCGCGCTACACCGGCTGGGACGTGCACGGCGGGTACGCCGAGCACGTGGTCACCGACGCCCGTTTCACGTACCGGCTGCCGGAGGGGCCGCCGGACGAGGAGCTGGCGCCGCTGCTGTGCGCGGGCATCATCGGCTACCGGGCGCTGCAGCGTGCGGATCTGCCGCACGGGGGTGCGCTGGGCATCTACGGCTTCGGTGCGTCGGCGCACCTGACGGCCCAGCTGGCGATCGCGCGGGGGGCGTCGGTGCACGTGCTGACCCGGTCGGAGGACGCGCGGCGCCTGGCCCTGGAGCTGGGCGCGGCCTCCGCCGGCGGCGCGTACGACAGCCCGCCGGTGCCGCTGGACGCGGCGATCCTCTTCGCCCCCGTGGGCGAGCTGGTGCCGGCCGCCCTGGCGGCCCTGGACCGCGGCGGGACGCTCGCCGTCGCCGGCATCCACCTGAGCGACATCCCGTCGCTGACGTACGACAAGCATCTGTTCCAGGAGCGCACGCTGCGCAGCGTCACCGCGAACACCCGGGCCGACGGGCGGGCGTACCTGTCGGAGGTGGCCCGGCACCGGCCGGTGGTGCACGTGCAGCGTTACCGGATGGGCCGGGCCGACGAGGCCCTGGCGGACCTGGCGGCCGACCGGGTCACGGGCGCGGCGGTGCTGGTGGCCGAGGAGTGAGGCCGGCGGCGGTCCTCACCGCCGGGCGAGGCCGTACGCGAGGAAGGCGACCGTCTCCGCGGCCAGGGCGAGGGCGGCGGCACCGGCGACGAGGCCCAGCACCCGGCAGTAGCCACGGCCGTGCCGCCGCCGGGCCTCGGCGGTGCGGGCGACGAGCACAGGGGCTGCGAGGACGGCGGCGTGGGCGGCCGCCCACCAGGCGAACGGGGCAGGGCCGGCAGGCGGATAGGCGATCACGTACAGCCCGCCGAAGCACAGTGCGGCGAGGACGCTGAGTACGCCGTGGACGGCCAGGCACCACTGCCAGGTGTCCGGCCGGCGGTACCGGGTGGCGCTCCAGCGGGCGGCGAGGACGGTCAAGAGGGCGCCCGGGGCTCCCACGGAACACAGGAACACTGCCAGGGGGACGGCGCCGAAGGCGCCGAGGACCGCTCCTGCGGCGCTCTCGGTCAGCCTGCCGTCGGTGTAGTGGGCGCTGTGCGCCGTCCAGGCCACCCCGAGGCCCGCGCCGGCGAACACGGTCTCGGTGGTCAGCGTGACCGCCGCGGCCCACCAGCCGGAGCGCAGGCTGTGCAGGTTCTCCACCATCGTGTTCCTTCCTCCTGTCGGGGCCCGATCATCCCCGACGGGGCGGGGCGGCCCGGAGGCGGCCCCCCTGGGCCGTTCGGCCCATGGCGCCGCCGGCCGGCAGTGGATGATCATGGTGGGGCAGGACGGCGAGCGGACGGACCGTACGGACGAGGAGCAGGACAGTGGAGCAGCCCGATCGTTCGAGGGCGTTCTCCGGCACGGAGCCGGTCCGGGTGTTCCTGCTGGACGACCACGAGGTCGTCCGGCGCGGCATCCGTGACCTGCTGGAGGCCGAGGAGGACATCGTGGTGGCCGGCGAGGCCGGCACGATCGAGCAGGCCCTGGCGCGGGGCCCGGCGGTGCGTCCCGACGTGGCGGTGCTGGACGTCCGGCTGCCGGACGGCGACGGCATCTCGGTCTGCCGCGAACTGCGCTCGCGCATGCCGCAGCTGGCGTGTTTGATGCTGACCTCGTTCGACGACGACGATGCTCTGCTGGACGCCATCTTTGCGGGGGCTGCGGGCTACGTGCTCAAGCAGA
This sequence comes from Streptomyces luteosporeus, assembly GCF_039532865.1. Lineage (NCBI taxonomy): Bacteria > Bacillati > Actinomycetota > Actinomycetes > Kitasatosporales > Streptomycetaceae > Streptomyces > Streptomyces luteosporeus. The sequence continues at coordinate 77,138 of NZ_BAAASL010000011.1, read as the reverse complement.
TCAAGGGCTCGGACCTCGTCGCGGCGATCCGTACGGTCGCCTCCGGCCAGTCGATGCTGGATCCGGCCACGACGACGCGGCTGATGAACAGCCTGCGCGGGGAGAACGAGGCGGCCGGGGCCGAGCCGGAGGACGAGCGCCTGGCGGCGCTGTCGCCGCGCGAGCGGGAGATCCTCGACCTGATCGGGGAGGGCCTGACGAACCGTCGGATCGCCCAGCGGCTCTTCCTGTCGGAGAAGACCGTGAAGAACCACATCTCCCGCATGCTCGCCAAGCTCGGCGTCGAACGCCGCATCCAGGCGGCCGTCATCGCGACGAACCGCCCGCCCTCCGCCTGAGTCCCCCCGCTTGAGTTCCCCCGGCGAAAACGCTGTGACAGGGGCGGGGCGCTGCCGCGACGATCCCGCCATGAACACGACGTACGACACCTCCTCCGGGGCCGGCCGCCGCTTCGGCGTGCTGCGGCAGCGGGACTTCCGCCTGCTGTGGACCGGCGAGTCGGCCAGCGGCCTGGGCAGCAGCATCACCACGATCGCGCTGCCCCTGACAGCCGTGGTGGTGCTCCACGCGGGCAGCCTCGCGGTGGGGGTGCTGGCGGCCGCCGTCTGGCTGCCGTGGCTCGTCGTGGGGCTGCCCGCCGGCGCCTGGGTGGACCGGCTCCGCCGGCGGCCGGTGATGATCACGTGCAACCTCGTCTCCGCCGCCGGGTACGCCTCGGTCCCGCTCGCGGCCGGGTTCGGCGTGCTCACCTTCGCCCACCTGCTGGTGGTGGCGCTGCTGTGCGGCGCCTCGGCGGTGTTCTTCGACACGGCGTACCACGCGTACCTGCCCGCCGTCCTCGACGAGCGCGACCTGCTGGAGGGGAACGCCAAGCTGCAGGGCAGCGAGGCCGCCACCCGCGTCCTGGGGCGCGGCGCCGCCGGCCTGATCGCCCACGTCTTCGGCGCGGTCACCGGCCTGCTGGTCGACGCGCTGACGTTCGTGGTCTCCACCGTGTGCCTGCTGCGGCTGCGGGTGCGCGAACCGGCACCGGCGGCCCCCGCCGACGGACTCACCCTGCGCCGGCAGATCGTCGAGGGCCTGCGCTTCGTCGCCCGCGACCCCTACCTGCGCCCGATGGTCGCCTACGGCGCCGTGCTCAACCTGGCGCTGATGGGCTACCAGGCGGTGCAGATCGTCTTCCTGGTCCGTACGGTCGGGGTGGATTCCGCGACCGTGGGCGCGCTGGTGATGGCCGGCAGCCTGGGCGGCGTGCTCGGCGCGTTCCTCGCCACCGCGGTCGGCAGACGCCTGGGAACGGCGCGCGGCACGCTCCTGCTGCAGCTGTGCACCGGCCCGTTCGCGCTGCTGCTGCCGCTCACCACACCGGGCGCCGGCCTGCTGTTCTTCGCGGTGGGCGCCTTCATGGTCTCGACGGGCGTCGTGGCCTGCAACGTCGTCCTGGGCGGCTTCCGGCAGCGCTACTGCCCGCCGCACCTGCTGGGCCGTGTCGTCGCGACGACGATGGTCCTCAACCACAGCACCATTCCGGTGGGTTCGGTGCTGGGCGGCTGGCTCGGCGGCCTGCTCGGACCCCGGGCCGCCCTGTGGGTGATGGCAGGGCTCCTCGCCCCCTGCTGGCTGATCCTCGCCGCAGGCCCCCTGCGCAGGCACCGCGACCTGCCCGAGGCGTACGAGGAGGAGCCGGCGCCGGTCCTCGTGCAGGCCCGGGGCGCGAAGACCGCACAGCGTTCAGGTGCGAGCTGTCAGTGACGCCAGTGCGGGGGGCCGCACCGCGTCGGCCGCGGCCGAGCCGCGCAGGAGCGCGGCCAGGTCGCGGGGTGGTGCGTACTCCGCCGTCGGATCCGCTGCCGTGATGCGGTCCAGCCGGAAGCCCCGGCCTGCCCGGCGCGTGCGGCACCAGGCGATGAGGTACCACCGGCCACCGGCGGTCAGCAGTCCGCCCGGTTCGACGACGCGGTCGCTCTCGCGTCCTGCCGCGTCGACGTAGGTCAGGCGCAGCGCCGTGTGGGTGGTGAGGGCCTCCTCCACCGCGCTGCGGACCACGGAACCGGCCGGCGAGGGCAGCGCGACGATCCGCGCGGCGAGCCGGTGCGCCGCCGCCGAGGCGGGGCCGGACAGCGAGGCACTGATCTTCTGGGCCGCCGTGCGGGCCGCGCCGGCGTACGGGGCGCAGGCGTCGGTCGCGGCGAGGGCGACGGCCAGTGCCGAGGCCTCCTCGGCGGTGAAGTGGATCGGGGGCAGGGTCATGTCCGGGTCGATCGACCAGCCCCCGCCCCGCCCCGGGGTGGTGCGCACCGGGACGCCGGCCTCCATCAGCACCTGCAGGTCGCGCTGCACCGTGCGCGTACTGACCTCGAAGCGAGCAGCGAGCGCCGCGACCGTCAGCGGTCGCGGCGCCACCGCGCGCAGTTCCTCCACCAGTGCGTACAGCCGGGCAGTGCGGTTCATTCCGGTGACGCTACCGTCCCGCGGTGGTGAGGAAGTGATGCTGACGCTGCAGTTCTCGTTCGGTGACAGTCAGCGGGAAGAGGGTGAAGCCGTGCATGGCGCCGGCGACGACACCGAGGTGAACCGGCGCGCCGGCTGCCCGCCACCGTGCGGCCAGGAACAACGAGTCGTCCAACAGCGGATCCTCGGTGCCGACGACGATCCGGGCCGGCGGCATACCGGTGAGGTCGGCGTACAGCGGTGAGACCTCGGGATCGCGGCGCTGTTCCGCTCCTCTGCCGGGGGTGACCATCTCGTAGGTCTGCCGCAGCGTCTCGGTGTTGCTCAGCAGGCGCCTCGGTCCGAACGATCGCTGGCTCGGTGTCATCGACAGGTCGTAGGCGCCGAAGAGCAGGTGGGCGGCCCGGAACGCCCCGGTGATGCCGTGCCGGTCGCGCAGGCGCAGCAGCGTCACGACGCTCAGGTGGGCACCGGCCGATTCGCCCCCGATGAGCAGCCGCCGGGTGCCGAATTCCGCTGCCGCGTGCTCCACCAGCCAGCGGGCGGCCGTCTCGCAGTCGTCGGGTCCGGCGGGGAAGGGGTGTTCCGGCGCGAGGCGGTACTCCACGCTGACCACGGCCAGCCGTGCCTGCTCGGCGAGCCGCCACAGTCGTTCGTCCTGGCCGCCGGCGGAGCCGAAGGCCCAGCCGCCTCCGTGGAGGTGCAGGTACACGCCCTCGACGCGGTCGGGCACGAGCACCCGCACCCCCACGCCGCCGGGAACAACGCGGTCCCGGCCCTGCGGCAGACGCACGGGGGGCGTGTCGCCACCGAGGCGATTGCGGCGAAGGGCGGCCAAGGTGGCGGCGTCCGGCGCCTTGTCGCGCGCCGGGCGGCTCGCGGCCGCGGCTTCGAATTCCTGGTTGAAGGCGAGGGTCTCGGCGAGACAGTCCTCATCGGTGATCATCATGCAGCCGACGATCGCAGCCGTCCGCGACACCACCCTGTCACCGTTTCCTGGAGAGCTGCGTCACATCGTCACATCGCCAGCGGGATCCGCCAGCCGAGCCGGGTGCCCACCGTGCCGGGGCTGTCGAGCGAGAGCCGGCCGCCGTGCCGGGCCGCCCGCTCGGCGAGGTTGCGCAGGCCGCTGCGGCGGTCGCCGTCCGCGGGCATGCCGACGCCGTCGTCGGTGACGGTCAGTTCCAGGTGCCGGCCGTCGTTGACCACCGCGACGTCCACGGACGAGGCGTGGGCGTGCCGGGCGACGTTGGCCAGCGCCTCGCCGAGCACCGCCAGCACGTCGTCGGCGGCCTCGCGCGGCACCTGCGTGTCCAGCAGCCCTTCCATGCGCAGGCCCGGCGCGAAACCGAGCAGCGTTGCCGCCTCCCCCACCGTCCGGACGAGCCGGGTGCGCAGCCCCTGCCGGGACGCGGTCTCGCGCGAGCGCAGCCCGAAGATGGTCGACCGGATGATCTTTATGGTCTCGTCCAGGTCATCGACAGCGCGCCGCACCCGCTCCCCGGCCTCCCCGTGGTCGATGAACCGCTCCGCGCTCTGCAGCGTCATGCCGGTGGCGAACAGCCGCTGGATCGCCAGGTCGTGCAGGTCGCGGGCAATGCGGTCGCGGTCCTCCAGCACCGCGAGCTGCTCGGCGTCCGCGCGCCGCTCGGCCAGCTCCATGGCGACGGCCACCTGCCCGGCGAAGGCGACCAGCGGCCCGAGCTCCTCCTCCCGGAACGCCGGCCCGCCCCGAGCCCGTTCCAGCTGCAGCACGGCCCGTACGGCATCCCCCGACGTCAGCGGCACCGCCACGGCCGGGCCACCGGGCCCCTCGGCCCGGACCGGGCCGCCACCGGCGAGCACCCGGCAGGCCGGGCCGTCCTCGGGCAGCGCGGTGCCGCGCAGCTGCGCGGCCGGCACCGCCACTTCGATGACGAGGCCCTCCCCGCCGGGCGGCGGCACGGCGACGACGGCCAGCTCCGCACCGGTGATCTCCCTCGCCCGCTCGGCGATCAGCCCGACGGCCTCCTCCGGGCGCCCGCCCGACATCAGACGGGTCGTCACCTCGGCGCCGGCCGCCAGCCACCGCTCGCGACGCGTGGACTCCTCGTACAGCCGCGCATTGTCGATCGCCACCCCCGCCGCGACGGCGAGCGTGGCGAGCACGGCCTCGTCCTCGTCCCCGAAATCCGCCCCGTCGCGCTTCTCGGCGAGGTAGAGGTTGCCGAAGACCTGGTCGCGGACGCGGATGGGCACGCCCACGAAGGTGTCCATCGGCGGATGCCCGGGCGGGAAGCCGTACGAGGCGGGGTGCGCCGAGATCCGCGACAGCCGCAGCGGCTCGGGACGGTGGATGAGCTCGCCGAGGATGCCGTGACCGGACGGATAGGGCCCGATGGCCTCGATCTCCGCCTCGCTCACCCCGACCGTCAAGAACTGCGAGAGCGTCCGCCCGTCCGGCCCGATCACCCCGAGCGCCCCGTACCGGGCGTCGACCAGGGCCGCGGCGGCCTCGACGATCCGGCGCAGCACCTGCTCCAGCTGCAGCCCGCGCCCGACCGACAACACGGCCTCCAGCAGGTGGTGCACCCGGTCGCGGGTCCCGCGCGCGGCGTCGATCCTCGCCTGCAGCTCCTCCAGCAGCTCGTCCAGCCTCAGCTGGGGTAACCGCACCACCGCTACCGCTCCTCCTCGCCGTGTGCTCTTGCGAAGAACACCGTATCCGCAGGTGGGCGGAGGCAGGGGCGCGGGTGCGGGCCGGCACTGGACGCCGTCCGGCCCGCAGGCTGTCAGGTCCCGGGCTTGCGCCCGTACACGTACACGTCGTCGCCGTTCTTGAGCAGCGACCAGTACGCCTGGGCGTCGGCGCGCCGCATGTTGACGCACCCGTGGGAACCGGGCGCCGACCACACGCTGCCGTCGATGGAGTGGAAGGCCTGCCCGCCGTCGAAGAACTGGCTGTAGGGCATGCGCACCTTGTAGATCGTCGACCAGTGGTCGATGCTGCGCCAGTAGATCCTCTTGAGCCCGGTGCGGGTCTCGTACCCGTCCCGCCCGGAACGTATCGGCACCGGCCCGAACTTCAGCTTCCCGCCGTCCTGCACCCAGCTCAGTTGCCGGGTCAGATCGACGCACGCTATGCGCCCCTTGTTGGTCGGGCACTTCCCGGCGGCGTTGGGGTTGCTGCCGGCGGCACGCTGCCGGTCGACGACCTGCATCACGTCCCACGTGACGGGGCCGGCGTAGCCGGCGGCGGGGCTGATGCCGTGGTCGAGCTGGAAGCCCCGGATGGCCCGGCAGTCGCCCTGCGACTGCCGCCCGTCGACGGGCCGCCGGAGGAACCGTTCCGCCTGCTTCTGATACGGCCCGGCGCCCGCGGTACACGCACTGCCCGCAGCCTGGGCCGTCCCCCCACCGGCCACGACACCGACGGGAAGCGCCAACCCGACGGCACCGACCACCACACCGACGGCACGAGCGGCCGCCCGACATCTCGCCTTGCTGCTCGCTGAGTTCACCATGTGCAGTACGACTACTGGGGGGCGGCGTTGGTTGCGCGAAAAACAGCTCGCCGCAGGATGCGCGCCCCGACTACGGTTCCTCCCCCACCACCCGGACTCGGACCACCTGAGAGCGCACCATGCCCACCCACCCCGCGACGACAACCCTGTGGCGCCCCACCGGCCCGGTGGAGCTGGCCCTGGTCCGCGCCCTCGACTGGCGCGCCTGGCCACCCCGCCTGCCGGAGCAGCCCATCTTCTACCCAGTCCTGAACGAGGACTACGCAATCCGCATCGCACGCGACTGGAACGTCAAGCACGACGGCGCGGGCTTCGTCACGCGCTTCGAGGTGGAGACGGACTTCGTCCGCCGCTACCCGGTCCAACAGGCGGGCGGCAGCACGATCCTGGAACTGTGGGTGCCGGCGGAGGAGCTGGAGGAGTTCAACGCGCACATCGTGGGGCGCATCGAGGTGGTCCACGAGTTCCGCAGGAACGCCTGACGGCTGGACGCCGAGCGCTGATCAACCGCGCTTGCTCATCTGCACAGACGAGTCCGGCGGTCCGCCTGCATCACCGGCCCTCCGCTCAAGCGGCCATCTCCGTTGCCGTCATGAACCTCAGAAGCCCCACCGAGCAGGCCCGGTGGGGCTTCATCAGCAGTACTGGAGGTCCCAGTTGGTCAAATCTATGGAGAGCCAAACTCCATTCTCACGAGAACATGCCCCCTAGACGAACCCCGCACGGTCCCTCTCGACACCCTGCCAGACCAGGCCGCTTACAAGTCGTACGGGTAAAGCTGCAATTCGGGAACCCGAAAGGAAATGAACTCCTTCACGGAAAGTTCCGATCTGCGGTTCGGAATTTCAATCAGGAGAATATCCGACCCCACCCTCACCTCTACGACCGGATCATCACCATCCTCGCGCCGTACAACCTCACCCACAATCAGGGCGACGAGGTCTTCTGTGGCAGCCGAGAGAGAAGCAACACCTGATGGGATCGCTACCCACTCTTCCACCTCTCCCGGAACCTCGATCTCGACGTCGAACAGTCCCACGCATGCAGGGTTCGGCCCCATCCAGCGGCCGTACGCGACGCCGCACTCGCATCGGAAGGATACAATCCCTCGCGATCGATCGATTACTCGGAGAACTTCTACCCTCACTACCTCGACCCCAAAGGAACACGCTGCATGACATTACTGACAGTCCACGTATTATTTACCGAATTCCACTCCCACTCTTCCATGTGATAGTGGAATTTCGTAGGCTTGCTGTTCATTTCATGATCACCCATTCGGATACTACGGAGCCCATCGGCAGATACAAGCCTATTAGGATCGACCTGCCCGGCCCGTGGGTGAATGTTGGTGTACGGGCCAGGCCCCAGGAAATCACTCCACGCCTTATCAACCTGAGAAGGCTTGAGAGGCTTGGGCGCAGTCACCTCTGGTAGATTGTTGACCTTTTCAGCGGGCGAGCAGTTGGAATTATGAACCAGAACCGAAGTGGCACCTGCCAGCACATAGTACGCATGGATGCCATCAACCGTGAGGTCATATGTCCGTTGTTTCCGGTGGAAGCTGCGGGCACCCAAAAGAGTGACCGTTTCACCCTTGTCCGTGCGGAGTTGGGCTCCTGAGGCGAGATCACCGGCATCCACCCAACGGCGCTCAGTGACCGACCAGAAAGGGTGAGTATCGGTCGCAATGATGGACGCTTCGCCGCCCACCGTGCTGACCTTGAGGTCGACAAAGTCCTTATCGTCCTCGGTGACGATTGCCGCCACCACGGGACGTGATTCCGTCCTGCCCGTCTCGGGGTCGGTTGCCAGGACGCGATCGCCGACCTTGACGTCGGCTATGTCTTTCCTAACACCGTCGGATATCTCAACCTGCGTCCCCGCAATGAAGCTGTGACAAGGAGAGCTTTCCGCCTCCTTCCCCCCGAAACTCCTGGCCCAACCACCACGCATGGCGGGCGCCACGTAGCTAAACGTCAATGCCCACTTGTACCAGGAATTCCGAGCGCGGCAGAGGCTGTCGCCAGACTTGCAGTCCACAAGATCGGGCATTGCCTCCGGCTTGCTAACTTCCGGCTTTGAGGGAATGCCTGCCTGCCAAGGGTGAACCTCTGGCGTCTTTTCAGGAACAAGTTCCTTGCTGACGACCCATCGAGAAAAGACACCTTCGTTTCTCTCGCTGGTGGATCGGTAAGTCGTCTCCGTATATTCGTAGTCCTCTCCGTCTTCCTCCTGCTCCCATGATCTGGTGCTGCTACTGGACGTCCCCCACTCCCAGCCATTGTCACCGTATTCCCAGGTCTCATAAACGGGTTGACCGTCGGAATACCCAACGACGCAAGTCCCGTTACCGCCACAGGCGCCCTCGGGCCGCAGTCCTGAGGGGTCTGACATCGTCGCGGGATTATTGTTGGCGTACGTGTAGCCGTGGTTCTGCTGCGGGTCTCCCAAGTCCATCAGCGGGTCGACGCTGATGAAGCGGCCCGTCGACGGGTCGTATTCGCGGGCGCCCAGGTGGGTGAGGTTCGTCGACGTGTCGTTCGTGCCGCCCACGAAGCCCTTTGTGCCCGGCCAGTTCTTCGGTTGTTGCCCTCGCGGGGCACCGAAAGGTGTGGTGCGGCGGTGGGTTGCCGTCGTGGCGGCCGTGTCTATGGCGAGTTGGCCCGTGCCGACGTGGTCGCCCAGGACGAAGGACGCGGAGCCGTCGTCCGTCTGGACGGCCTGGATGCCGTTGCCGAGGTCGAAGTAGTAGGTGCCCTTCGGTGTCGTCGAGCCCTTCGGGAGGGTGATCTCCAGGGCGCCGAGGTAGAGCGTCGTCTCGGTGTCCGTGCGGCCGATGAGCCGCTGGCCGTCCGCGTCGTACAGGTATGACATGGTCTTCGTGCCCTTGTCACCCGCCGGTTCGGTCACCTTGGCCAGGTGGCCTTCGGCATCCCAGTCCATCGTCTGCGTGTCACCGCGGATGGTTCGGGTCGCCGTGTTGCCCGTGGGGTCGTAGGTGTAGGAGTCCCGGGCCGTGCCGGTCGGGCCTGCCGTGTCCACCGCCGTCAAAGCGTGCGGCTGGGGCTTGCCGGCGCCGGGGTAGGAGTAGGTGCGCTTGGTGTCCTTGGCGGTGTTGCCGGTGAGGTCGTGCTGGGTCTCGGTGAGGCGGTTGCCCGTCTTGTCGTAGGTGTAGGAGTTCCAGTACGGAGCCGGACCGCCGACAAGGTTGCCCGACGGTGCACCCGTGCAGGCCCCGGCCGGCTGCGTCCATTCGTCCGTTACACGGCGGAGGTAGTCGTAGGTGAAGCACTGGATGTCCGTGCCGTCGGCTGCGGCATCAGAGATGGCGCGGATGTTGCCGGTCTCGTCGTAGGTGTAGGTGGCGGCCTTGTCGGCGGCGGGGGCGTTCTCCCGGTCGACACGGGTGGTGGACAGGCGCTGCGTTCCCCACTCGTAGCCGTTGGTGACCTGGGTGAAGCGGCCGTCCTTCTGCCTCAGCTTGGCCTGGAGCGGTTTGCCGGTGAGGCTGTAGCTGGTGATCTCGGACTTGATTCCGTCAGCGCTGATCACAGCAGTAGGACGCAGGACGTCGTCGTAGTCGAAGATGAGGCCCTGGCCGGGTCGGGAGCCGACCTGCGGGAAGCTCATATTCATGACCGAACCGGACAGGGTGTAGTTGGTTCGGCTCATGTAGGTGCCGGCCAGCGCGCCCTCGTTCGAAGGGATGACAACAGTGGTCTGCTTGGCCCGGTACCGGGTGTCGTATTCGTCGATGCGGCTCGTGTAAGCGTTGCCGTCCACGTATCGCGTCGAGGAAGCCGGCTTTCCCTTGCCGTTGGTGACCGTGTCGTACGTCCACTCGGCGAGCTTCGTTCCGGTCGCCGACCCCTCTCGGAGCTCGGTCTTGCGACCGAGGCCGTCGTATGCGTAGAAGAGCGTGTTCTTGGACTTCCGTGCGTTCGTGGTGGAGATCAGCTGACCGCGGTCGTCGTACGTGCTGGTGGTCGTGCCCTTGTCGGGGTCGGTGGTCGAGACCTGACGGCCGAGCTGGTCGTACTCGTACGTCCAAGCGTTGCCTGCAGGGTCGGTGACACGGGCCAGCTTCCCGGTCGGGGTGTAGGCATAGCGCGTGGTGTCGGCTTCGGCCCCCGCCGTGCGCTCATGCAGCTGCTGCAGCTCGGTCGTCTGGCCATGGGCGTCGACCACCGTCGTGGTGGCGGTGGAACCCACTGGCGGGATCACCGTCGTGCGGTCGCCGCCGTAAATGGTGCGTGTCGTCGCCAGGACCTTGCCGGCTTCGCTGTTGCCGGCAATCTGCTTGCTCTCCGTGACCCGGCCCTGGCCGTCATAGGCGTTCCAGGTCTGGGATTCGACCTTCAGGGCGTTGTCCGGGGTGAACAGGGTGCTGCCGGGAGCGTCGGTGGCGTAGTAGGGGGCGAACGACTTCGCCGTCAGCCCACGGTCGTCGTAAAAGGTGTCGGTGATCAGACGGCCCTTGTCCGGGCCCGGGCTCTGCGTCTGACGCGGGCGGAGGAAGCCGTCGTACAGCGTGTACGACGTGAGCTGGCCGTCGGAGTTGTTGGGGGTTCGCGTACCCACAACCACCGGTTTGCCGTCCGCGATCCTGTAGGTGAATTCGTAACTCGGCGTACGGTTCTTGCCCCGGTCCGCCAGCCAGACCCTTTTCGTGCGGCCCAGGGCGTCGTATTCGAGGGAAGTCACCCTGTTGTTGGTGTCCGTGACATAGAGCGGCTGGCCCCGGACCGGGTCGACCGAGGTCGTGCTGGTCTGTGCCGTAGTCGCATCACCCGCCTTCGCCGGAGGGCCCGTCGTCGTGACCTTCGTCGGGAATCCGGCAGCAGGGGTGTACGTCGTGGTGCTCGTACGGCCGTCGTTTCGCTTGGTGGACGAGACGAGCTTGCCGCCGGCGTCGAAAACGACCTCCGCCGTGATGTCCGTCGTGGTCAGGTCGCGTCCGTACGCATCGACGGTCTTCCCAGACTCCAGGTAGGTGGCCAGCGTGCCGTCGTGCTTCTTCAAGGTCGCCACGCTGGTGGCGTAGCCCTTGTCGGGCACCCCGCCGTACGTCCCACCGTCGTAGGCGGTGCGCACATCGGAGATGACCGCCTTGCTCCGGTCGACACTCGTGCTGTCACAGGCTGCCGCCACCGTCTCCACCCTCGACGGGAGGCTCAGGATGTTGGCGTCCGTGTTGTCGGCGTACGTGGTACGGGTGCAGCGGTCGTCAGTCGACGTACTGATGTCGCCGGAGTCGGCCACCTGCGTGGCCCGGCCCGTCGCATCGTCGTACACCGTGGCCGTGGCGGTCTGCCGCCACTTCTCACCGGCTCCTTCGTCCATCGACGTGAACGTCCGGCTGGCCTCGGTGCCCGTGAAATTGGCGGTCACCGTGCCCCAGGAGCGGACCTTCTTCGCCGTTTCGTGGTGCCAGGGCCGGCTGATGGCCTTGCCCAGAACCTTTCCGCCCGGGCCGGAGTACGTCTCCTTCTTGTAGGCGAAGCCGGCAGCGGACTCGTGGTCGGCAAGGGGATCCCCCTCGCCGGCCCCAAGGGAGACGCTCACAGACTTCGTTCCGCCGTCGGTCGACTTCCTGTCGCCGTCCATGCCGCGCAGGAAGTAGGTGTCCTCCTGCGACTTCATGCCGCCGACGCCCTGGCTGCCGGTCTGCACGCGCACGTGCCCGTAGCCGCGCCACTGCGACCAGGTCTTGAACTTCTCCTTCGTCAGACCGTCGTCGTCATCGAAATGCCACGCCGCACCGTCGAGGTAGTCGTACTTCGTGACCTGGTCGGGCGAACCGCCGGTCCGGTCGGTGGCGGTCACGCTGTCGACGACGTACTTGTTGAACCACTGCTGCGTCGGATCCGTGCTGCTGGTGCCGCCGATGTACTGGGGGAAGCACCGGCTGGTGTTCATCTCGGGCGTCGGCAGGCTGTTCCAGTCGCACACCGGCTGCGAATAGGTGACATCCGTCTGGCCGCCATGCTCGTCGGCAACGGTCGACAGACGCTCCTTGATGAAGGGCGCCTTCCCGTCACCGGTCTTGTCCAGGCGGTTCGGCCGCTGCGTGTAGGCGAGGGTCGTCTTCGGCAGGGTGATGGCCGGAGTGACCGACTTTCCTGTGTGCTCGATCGCGCTCAGCAGGAGCTGGTAGTCGGTGTCCGCCATGCCCCAGCGGTGATCCAGTTTCCAGGAGTCGACTGGGGCATACGTACCGTCGCTCTTGAGGACGCTGGTGGAGATGTCGGTCAGTCGCTTGCGCGTCCAGAACGACGGCGAAAGCCGTCCCTTGTCACACTCGGCACCGGCCTTGCAGTTCAGGTCCCACGGGGTGTCGTACCAGTACTGCTTCTTGTCGTCGATGGTGTCCTCGGCACAGGTCACCTTGTCCAGGTCCTGCGGCAGGCACCGTTCGGCATTGCTGAAGGCGACCATGGCCAGGGGCTTGGCGAAGAGGTCGCCGGACCGCAGGCCGTACTCGATGCGCTTGAGGTAGCCGCCTCGCACGTACGAGGTGTTGTCCTTGGCTTCGACGTTACGGCCGTAGGAGTTGGTTTCCTTGTTGTAGTAGTACGTGACGGCATTGCCGTGCCGGTCGACGGCGTAGTCCAGGTTCCAGCGCCAGGCCTGCTGGCACCAGGAGTCCTTGAAAGCGTCCTTGTGGCAGGGCTCGTCGGCATTGTTGCCGTAGACGGGCACGGTCCACACGGAGTCGGTCGTGCTCTTGCCGCTCGCCCATCCATTGAGCTTGTGGTAGCCGAAGTAGTACTGGGTGCCATTCGGCGTGGTCACGCGCCAGTACTCGTTGTCGTTGTCGCCATTGTCGCGCGCGGCGTCCGTGAGGCGTGCGATCTTGGTGCCGTCGTCGTTCTTCAGCCGCCACTGGTTGTCACCGGACGGGACGAGTTCGCCGGCCTTGCCGTTGAACGAGATCGTGGCGTTGTCGTACGCCCAGCACAGATCGCCCGGCTTGTTGCCGTCGGAGTGCTCCTCGCCGTCCTCGGAACAGGACTTGTACCGGCGCTCGATGAACCCGGGCCACATCTCGAACCCGTCGCCGACCCAGGACGCCTGGTTGTTGGTGTTGCCTGTGCGGCCGTCGATCGAGGAGGACGAGTAGCCAATGCTGACGTTCGGCTTCAGACCACCCGGGACCTCGGGGACGGAGATGGGGTACGACCAGCTGAACGCGCCGGTGTTCAGGTCCGTCTTCCACGTCGACGACGGGGACAGCGACGTCGCCTTGTAGTCGCCCTTGTCGCCGGAGGCGTCCGGAGCTGCGGCCAGAACCTTGGCGACCCCGGCCTTCCACCCCAGCTTGGTGGCGGTCAGTGTCTGCTTCTCGGTGTCGTTCGTCGCGACGACCGGCCTGGCCTGCTTGCAGGCGGCCTTCTCGGGAGTGGTCAGCGCACAGGCCGGCAGCTCGACCAGGTGCAGGCGGGAGGAGTATCCGCCTCCGTACAGCTGGGAGAAGGCGGAGTAATTAACCCGCAACCCCATGTTCTCGGGTGCCGCGACCGCCAGGTTGCTCTTTTCTGCGGCCGGTGTGACGGAAAAGACCAGACCGTTCACTCCGGCCCGTTCGCTCGCCTTGCGGTCGAGAATCCGGATGTCGGCGCCGGTCCCGGCAACAGGAGCCACGGTCCGGTTCTTGGACGGCTGCTCGACAAAAAGGCTCACCGGCCAGGCATTGCCCGTGAGCGACCTACCGGCCGCCGGGCCGTCGGCGCCGGAAACATTCGCCGGTTCACCGAGCAGGCTGCCGCTCTGCGGCCATGTGGCGTTGGGGCGGACCTGAGGCGTCCTCGGAGCGGTATCGACCTTGCGTGGCTTGCCTGCCACGGCGTGGCCGGCCACCGGGTCGCCCGGGTCGGGTGCCCCCGGGAGGTTTCCCGCACGCCCTGCGGCCGCAGAGAATGCGGTGCCTTGCAGGAGGGCTCCCACCAGCACTGTGGACAGCACTACAGCCATACGTCTCTGACGTCTGGACGTTGTTAATCTGCCTTTGCTGTTCATACCTCGTGTCCTCGGCCGGGCCCGGGCAGAGCGACTCCTGCGCCCTGCCCAGGCCATCGGAAAAAGTGGCGATGAAAACTGCCTTATACGTTCAGGCCTGCGGAATTTCGGTGGGCCGTCCGTTCATGGCGGTGGCGAGCACGTTCACCTGCTGGCCGGTCAGAGCACCCTGGAACGCCCAGACGTCATCGACCTGCCCGGACCAGTACTCACTTGCCGTCCCCTTCACCAAGGAGCGGCCGACCTGGAAGGACTTGGTGGCAGCGAACGCCACCGCATTGCCGGCATGGGAGAAGCGGTCGGCGCACGGCGACGGATCGTTCTGCGTCCCGTCGCCCGCAGCGCCGCAAGCCAGCTGCTCCAGGCTTCCGTTGACATAGAGCCGCAGCTCGTGAGCAAAACCGTCGTACACCACGGCAATGTGGTTCCACGCCCCGGCGTCCTCGAAGGCGCCGTTGTCCACCGTCGTGACGGTGATGTCCTTGTCGGCGTCCTTGCTCGGCAGCGTGACCTGCCAGCGCCCACGCCCTTCAACCCCGCCGGCCTCGGCCGGAGCGGCGGGCCCCGGCACATAGCGCACGGTGAGGGCGTTCTGGGAGGTGCCCTCGGCGCTCAGCAGCGTCATGGCACGTCCCGGCCTGTCGGCCACCCGCTGCGCCCATGCAGTCACCGTGAAGCTGCCGCTCGTGTCGACCGGCACCCCATTCGTGGCAGCGGCAGCATCGACACCGTGGAGCTTCAGGCCACCCGCGTCCACGTGGCCCGCACCGATCTCGGCCTTTCCGGTGAGCAGCATGTCGTGGTGCACGGCACCCGGATCGGTCACTGCGTCCGGCGACGTCGCCGGCGTGCCCGAAGCGGCATCGAACTGCCACCGGCCCTTGACCAGCGGCCGCTGCTTGAACAGTTGCTGCACCTCACCGGGCGCGAGCGGGCGGTCGTAGATCCGCAGGTCGTCGATGTCGCCGGGGAAGTAGTTGCCGGGCTTGCCCGCGTAGGATCCGGCACCGATCTGGAGCTGCTTGCCCGCATACCACGGGGTGCTGCTGATGGGCGTACTCCCGGCGAGGATTCCGTTGACATACAAAGTCAGCGTGCCGGCCGTGGTGTCGCGTATGGCGACCAGATGGGCCCATTCCCCGTTCTTGGCCGGCGCGCCGGCGTTCTGGACGACCTTGTTGTCGGTGGGGTCGGTGACATCGGCGGTGTGCTGGTTGAATACCCATCCGCCTTCGCGGGTCGAGTAGAACAACTCGCCACCACTCGCGTTCGCCCCGGCTTGAGTGACAACCACCCCGGTTCGGATGGGCTTGTCCTTCGCCAGCCGTGCCCATACCGAGACGGCAAAGCTTCCTGTGCTGTTGAAGTGCGGTGAATCGACGGTGGCGTAGTCGTCGACGCCGTCGAGTGCGAGTGCCTTGCCGGCGACTCCCGGCGTTGCGGCCTTCGCTCCGCCGTGGAACACCGCAGGCTGGACCTCGGCCCGTCCGGTCACCTCCTTGGCTCCCTCGGCCTCGTCGAAGGGGAAACTCGCCCGAGCGGGACCACCAGGGCCGCCGAGGTGTTCCTTGGCGTACAGACGTGCCACTTCGTTCGCCGGAACGGCGCGATCGAAGAACTGCAACTCGTCGATGTCACCAGGGAAGAAGGCCGTCGGATTGCCGTTGTTCGTCCCGGCGCCGATCTGCAGACCTCGGTGGGCGTCCCACGGCGTCTTGTACGGGGCGCTTCCCTCCTGCTTGCCGTTGACGAACAGGCGCAGCTCCCCCGCCGTGTTGTCGTAGACGCCCACGAGGTGATTCCACTCGCCGGGCTTCGCACCGCCGGCGTTCTGCTGCTTCGCCCGCACCGACTGGGCGCCGGCGGCATCGGAGGCGTACCGGTCGAACGTCCATCGGTCGTCGTTCCGGGAATAGCTCAGCTGGAAGGCCGGCACATTGTTGCCCGCCTGGCCGACAACCACGGCATCGCCCGCCGGAGCCTTCGAGAGCCTGGCCCAGGCCGAGACGGTGAATCCGGTCGAGGTGCCGACCACGGGCGCATCCGTGCTCGCGTAGGCGTCGGTACCGTTCAAGGAAAGAGACTTCCCTTGGATCCCTTCGCCCCCCGTCGCAGCACCACCGTGCAGCTGTGCCGTGCGTGCCGGACTCGTCCCCTGTGCCTGCTCGGCCTCCGGCCCGTCGTCCATCTGCCAGGCCGCGCGCTCGGGCTGGCCGGCCCGCACCTTGTAGCGGTACGTGTACGGCTCGCTCATGTTGCCCGCCGCGTCGAGCGCCTGCACCGTGACGAAGTTGAGCCCCGGCTCGCTCGGCAGCGCTTTGACCGTCCGGGCCGCACCCTCCGTGGTGCTCACCGCGTTCTTGGGCGACGCGTCTGCATTGACGCCGTAGAAGTACTTGGTGATGTCCTTGGTGGCAGGGCCGACCGTGAAGCTGCCGTACCTACCAACGCCGTCGATCCACGGATCGCCTCCGTCACCGGAAGCGCCCGGCTTCGATTCCGGGTAGTCGGTCGAGGACACCTTGGGCGCGGGCAGCGTCCTGGGATCCCGGACGAAGTAGCAGCCGGTCGGTGGGCCCGCCGCGGACCAGGGTGAGTAGCCCAGACGGTCGTATGCCCGGACGTACCAGCTGATCGTGGTGTTGACCGGAAGGTCGCTGGGCAGGGCCATGGAGAAGTCCGAGCCGGACTTCTTGAAGCCGGTCAGTCCCGGTGTCCAGCGTGCGACGGTTCCCTTGCCGTCGCCGTTGTCCCATTCGGCCTGGAATTCCACGGCGATGTCGTCGCCGTCCGGGTCGGTGACGTCATTGGCGTACACCTGGCCGAGGGTGCGGACGTGGGCCGCCTGCTCGGGGGCCTTGCAGGCGCCGCCGTACTCCATCGACAGCTGCGACATGGCGACCTGCTGGGGCGGCTGGTTGTACTGCACCCGCAGGTACGCGCGGTCGGCGAACCGCTTCCAGGCGTAGGTGTCGCTCTCGTCGGACGCCTTCAGCCCGAAGGTGATGTCGTTCCAGGAGCGATTGGCCGCATTCTGCACGACCTCCCGGACATTGAACTCCGCGTCGTCGGAGGCACAGCCCTCGTATCCGTGGGCGAACGACTGCTCGTCCAGCTTCTTCGCCCAGAAGTCGGAGCCGGTCTGGGAGTTCCACGTGGTGGACGACGAGATCCCGCGCGTCAGCCACAGCTGCACGCCCTTCTTCTCGCACGACGCCGACCAGGTCTCGGGCACGACGAACTCGGCGGACAGGATGCTCTTGCCCGCGAATTGGCTCGTCGGGATCTCGTAGAAGAGGCGCTTGGTGTCCCCAGGGTTGCAGTGGTTCCAGTCGCAGTAGCCGAGCCCGGCGTCCTTGTTGCCGTTGAACTTCCACTGCGGCGTGCTGTCCCAGTACTTCGACACCATGGTCCAGGCCGACGACCTGGGTGAGTACCACTGGGGGTCGATGAAGACCGGGTACACGGTGTCGGCGGACGCGAGCACCTTCCGGTCCGGGGTCAGGACCAGTTCCCGTCCGCCGGAGGGAACGTCGACGCCGACTTTGGCGAGCTTGCCGGACTCCCCGGCGGTCGGCTCCTGTCCTACTGCGTGGGCTCGAAGGCGCACTACGCGCACTACGCTTCGCGCTCTTGTCGCCCGCCTTGAGCGAGGGACTCGGGCCACTGCTCGAATCCCACATCATCGGGGTCGGTGCTTCGAAGACAACGCCTCCTGCACCCTGGTCCTCCGCTTTGAGTCCGCCTTGCGGCGTCTGCTGGACGGTCACCCCGGTGCCCTGCATCTTCAAGCGCAGTTGCGAGAGTTCCTTGCTCGCCGCGGCCTTGGCCGACTTCACGACCAGAAGCTGGGTGAAGCCGTCCGCCTGGGCGGCCACCCGCAGGTCGACGTCCGGCAGGACGTCGGGGTACGTGGCCGTGTCGCCGTCCAATCGCGGTTCCGGCAACTTGGTGGGCCACGAGAGGGCGACTTTCCTGCCCGCCCGGTCCAGCTCGACAAGCGCCGTGTCACCGCCACCGGAGAACCTGATTCCGACCGTGGCCGTACGCGGTGCGACCCTTCCGTCGGTTGATTTCGTCAGGGTCGTGTCGACGGGCTTCCACTCCCCACCTGAACGGGTGCGGATCGGCCGTAAGTACTCCCGGGCCTCCAGCGTGCCCTTCGGCGTGGCGAACACGTCCCTTGTCTCGCCGCGCAGCGCCGCGACTTCCACTTTCTTGCCGGAGCGTTTCGCTTCATCGAGCGCCTCGCGCTCGGTGGGCGCCGGCGTTTCCGGCCCTTCAGCACCGGCATTCCGGTGCAGCGTCCGGCCCGGGCCGGCAGCCCCGGCCTCCGCAATTGATGTGCTTCCTAATGCTCCGACGGCCAGCGCCAAGCCCGTACCGCCGGCGAGAAAACATCTGAACGCGCGCATGCGCGTATGACGAAACATCCCCCCAGCCCTCCCCAAGGCTGTAAATGAAGACCAGATAAAGGTCGTGGAACGAGAACGTAGGGGGTTGGAAGCATGGGGTCTACATCCGAAATAACGGTCACCTCGGCATCAAACGCCCCAGAAGTCGCAGAACTTCACGTGTCCTGCATCACAAATTGCCCGTCTCGGGAACTCACGTTGGATCAGGTGCATTGAGCAATGGTTTCTTGGTCGAAGAGGTCACCACCACGTCAGCACCGCCAGCAGTCCCACGCCCGCCATCGTCCAGGCCACGTAGTCGCCCACGTGGCCCGATTGGAGGCGGCGGAGGGGGGTGCCCAGGTGGTGGAGGGCGCCGGGGTGGCGGGTGGACCAGGCGGCGAGGGTGGTGGCCAGGGCCGTGGAGAGGAGGCCCAGGGCCACGCCCGGTGGGGTCCACCACTCGGTGGCGCGGGGGACGGGGGTCGGGGTGGGCGCGGCGTCGAGGACCGTCGCTGCGTAGCCGGCGTGGTTCGTGAACGCCTCCGCCGCGGCCGTGACGGCGTCGGTCAGGCCGCGGAAGACGCCCACGGCGAGCGCGCCGGTCAGGAGCAGTGTGGTCACGGTGACCATGGGGCGCGGCAGGAGGCGGATCGCGTGGCCGGTTTCGGGGTGTTCCTCGTCGCCGGGGGTCTCCGGGCCCGAGTCGGCGGGCTCCTCGCGTTGGCTCTCGCCCGCCCCGAGGAAGACCCGCGCCGCGACGCGCAGGGCCGCGCCGCCCGTCACCGCCGAGACGAGGACGAAGAGGACGGGCAACCAGGGCCGCTGCTCCTCGACGAGGGCCTTGCCCAGTGCCGTGCCGAAGGGGGGCAGTCCGGCGAGGGCCAGGGCGCCGGCGGTGAAGAGGAGGCCGAGGCCGGGGGTGTCGCGGCCGCGGCCGTGCAGTTCGTGTTCGTCGACGTTGCCGTGGCGGTCGAGGAGGATGCCCGTGCAGGCGAACAGCGCGGCCTTGGTGCCGGCGTGGCCGAGGACGTACAGCTCGGTGCCGGCGATGCCCTCGGGGGTGAGCAGGGCGATCCCGGTGAGGAAGAGGCCGACGTGGGCGACGGTGGAGAAGGCCAGCAGGCGTTTGATGTGCCGCTGCTGCCAGCACATGGCGGCGCCCACGGCGGCGGTGAGGACGCCGAGGACGAGCAGGGCGCGCTGGACGTGATCAGCGGGGATGCCGCCGGGGCCGCCGAAGACGGTGGTGTGGATGCGGGCGACGCCGTAGACGCCCGTCTCGACCATGACGCCGGACAGCAGCATGCACACGGGCGTGGGTGCCACGGCGTGGGCGTCGGGCAGCCAGAAGTGCAGGGGGACGGCCGCGGACTTGACCAGCAGTCCCGTCATGACGAGGACGAACGCGGCCAGGAGCAGGGCGTCGTGGCGGGGTGCGGCGTCCAGTTGCCGGCCGGCCTGGGCCATGCCGAGCTCGCCGGTGCGCGCGTAGAGCAGGCCGATGCCGAGGAGGCTGGCGTAGCCGCCGAGGGAGTTGACGAAGCCGAAGGTGAGGGCGCCCTGGACGGGCCGGGGCTCCTCGACGCGGTAGCCGGTCAGGGCGTAGCCGACGACGCCCATCAGCTCGAAGAAGACGAAGGCGTCGAAGAGGTCGCCGGTGAGCTGGAATCCGCACATGCCCGCCTGGAAGAGCAGGATCAGCGCGGGAAAGGCGCCCGCGTGCCCGTACGGGGGCTCGTCGAAGTAGCGCCAGGAGTACGCGAGGACGGCCACGACCAGCAGAGACGTCAGGGCGGCGAGGCCCAGGCCCGTACGGTCGCCCACCAGGACGATGCCCACGCCGGCGCCGTGGTGGGGGCGCCAGTCGCCGAGCCAGACGACGCGGGAGCCGTGCCAGGGGACGAGCGCGCCCACGGCGAGGGCCGCGGGGACGGCGGCGCCGGCGAGGCCGAGCACCTCGGCGACGGGCCGCGGCAGGTGCCGGCCCGCGGCGACGAGGACGGCGGCGCCGAGCAGCGGCAGCGCCACGATCAGCGGGAGGAGCCGGTCCATCATCCTTGCCCACCACCCCCTCAGCCGCGCAGTTCGGACAGTTCGTCGGGGTCGACCGTGCCGTGCCGCTTGTCCACCTGGACGACGAGGGCGAGCAGCAGCGCGGTCACGGTGGCGCCGACGACGACGTCGGTGAGGGCGAGCGCCTGGACGACGGGGTCGACGACGCTGGTGCCGGGGGCGATGTCGGAGAAGACGGGCGCGGTGCCGCCGCGCCGGTAGCCGACGGCCAGCAGCAGGACGTACGTGGAGGACTGGGCGACGGCCAGGCAGCCGACGGCGTGCACGAGGTTGCGGCTGGTGGCCATGCCCGCGGCGCCGACGAGGAAGATGTAGGCGGCCACCAGATAGGGCAGGACGGTCACGACCCGCTCCCTTCGTCGGTGATCTCCAGCGCCTGGGCGAGGAAGTGGGCGAGCAGGACGACGATGCCGGAGGTGACCTCCATGCCGACGGCCGCGTTCAGCAGCGGGACGGTGCCGCCGGAGGCCATGGTGTTGAAGGTGCCGTGCGGGAGGGTGTTGGCCAGGTAGGCCGCGCCGGCGAGCAGTCCGGCACCGCCGAGGACGACGTAGGCGGCCTCGCCGGCGCCGTCGGCGAGCTCGTACAGGTCGACGGGGCGCAGGCGCTCGAGGGCCGGGTAGTCGACGGCGACGTACAGCAGGTGCAGGGCGGTGGCGACGACCACGCCGCCCTGGAAGCCGCCGCCCGGGCTGAGCTGGCCGTGGGCGATGACGTACAGGCCGGCGAGCAGGGCGAGCGGCAGCATGACGACGCCGTAGCGGCGCAGCGCCGCGGGCACGGCGGCCGGCTGCGGGGCGACGCGGTGCTCGTCACGGGTCTGCCGCAGCAGGACGAGCGTGCCGAGGACGGAGGCGAAGAGGATGCTCTCCTCCCCCAAGGTGTCGAAGGCGCGCTGGTCGAAGTTGACGGAGGAGACGGTGTTGGCCGTGCGCTGCTGCAGGGCGGTGGCCACGGCCCGGTCGCCGTACGGGTGCCACGACGCGCCGAAGGGCGGCAGCCGCAGGCACGCGACCGTCAGCAGGGCCGCGGTGACCAGGAGCCCGGCGGCCAGGACGCACAGCCGCACCCGGCGCGTCACTCGCGCCGCTTCCGGCGCACCCGACGCACCCTGCGGACCGTCAGCAGCACCATCAGCGGGGTCACGGCGGAGCCGACGCCCAGCTGGGACAGGGCCACGTCGGGCGCCTGGACGACGGTGAACAGCAGGGCCAGGCTCAGGCCGAGGAGGGAGAGGACGACGGCCTGCCGGGCGGGATCGCGGTTGAGGACGACGGCGGTGGCCGCGACCGCCACCAGGAGCAGGGCGAGGACGAGGAGGGTGTCGTCCAGGGCCTGACGCGCGGCCGCCGCGCGGGCCGCGGCCAGCACCTCAGACACGGCGCACCGCCTTGCTGGTGACGGCCCCGCCGGCGACCAGCAGGGCGCCGATGACCAGGAGTTTGACCATCGCCCGGCCGGGACCGGTGGCCACGCACAGGGGCACGACGGTCACGGGGGTGCCGACGGCGACGGCAGGGGTGAGCAGGCGGGCACCGGGCGGGTCGGGCTCGAGCTCCTCGGCGAGCAGACGGGCGTAGACGAGGGTGCCGGTCGGTCCGAGGACGGAGACGACGAGGGCGAGGTCGACGTACGAGGGACGGCCGTAGCCCTGGGCCAGCAGGAGGAAGACCAGGCACAGCAGCAGGGTGGCCATGTTCTGGGCGACGACGCGCCCCCCGGCGCCGCCGCGCGCCGCGGCCCACAGGCACGGCCCGAGACCGCCCAGCACGAGGGCGGCGGCGGCCGCGAGCCACCAGTTCACGGCGCGCCCTGCGGTGCGGGGCGCGCGGCGGTGACGCGGTACGGGGCGGTGACGCGGTACGGGGCGGTGACGCGGTACGGGGCGGTGACGCGGTACGGGGCGGTGACGCGGTACGGGGCGGTGCGGCGCGCCCCGTACGCGCCGCGCCCGCTCGGCGCGCGCCGCGCCGTGCGCCTCACCGCGCGCCCCGTGCCGCGCGGCGGGCGCCGCGGGCGGTGGCCGCCGCCAGGACGGAGGCGGCGGCGCCGATGGCCAGGTCGAGCGGGTCGAGGGAGCTGATCAGCACGGCCCACAGCGCGGTGAGCCCGGCCCACCAGCCGAGGATCTCCGCCGCCGCGCCCAGCATCGTCGCTCCTCCTCCGCCCTGCGCCCGCCCGTGCGCGTACCGGGCCCCGCCCGCGCGGCGGGGCCCGGAATGCCCCGAGTATCGGCCATCGGCCCGTCCCGCCACGGCCACCGGGGCGGGTGCGGCGTGTCGGGATCCGGGGCGCCGGTGGAGTGCGCCGGGCGGCACTCGGCCATGCGGGAGCGGGAGGTTTCGGCATCGCGGCCCGGGGTTACCCGTGCGGACGGAACGCACGCCCGAACCACCCCGAACGGACGAACGACCGGCAACGACCGAGCAACGACCGAGCAAGCAACGAACAGCGACAGGTGGAGAAGGACAGGCATGAGCGAGCAGGTTTCCGACTACATCCTGGAGCGGCTGCGCGAGTGGGGCGTGGAGCGGGTCTTCGGTTATCCCGGCGACGGCATCAACGGTCTGCTGGCGGCCTGGGGCCGGGCCGACGACCAGCCGCGCTTCATCCAGGCCCGCCACGAGGAGATGGCCGCCTTCGAGGCGGTGGGCTACGCCAAGTTCAGCGGCCGGCTGGGGGTGTGCGTGGCGACGTCCGGGCCGGGCGCGATCCATCTGCTCAACGGGCTCTACGACGCCAAGCTCGACCACGTGCCCGTGCTGGCGATCGTGGGCCAGACGGCGCGCTCGGCGATGGGCGGGGCGTTCCAGCAGGAGGTGGACCTGCACACGCTGTTCAAGGACGTCGCCTCCGACTTCGTGGAGACGGTGACGGTCCCCGAGCAGCTGCCGAACGTGCTGGACCGGGCGGTGCGCACGGCGTACGCGCGCCGGGCCCCCACGGCGGTGATCATCCACGGGGACGTGCAGGAGCTGGAGTACTCGCCGCCCACGCACTCGTTCAAGATGATTCCCTCCAGCCTGGACCGCAGCGGCTGGCAGGCGGTGCCCTCGGACGACGCGCTGCAGCGGGCGGCGGACGTCCTGAACGCGGGCGAGAAGGTGGCGATCCTGGCCGGCCAGGGCGCGCGCGGGGCGCGCGGCGAGGTGGAGCAGGTCGCGGAGCTGCTGGGCGCCGGTGTGGCGAAGGCACTGCTGGGCATGGACGTGCTCAGCGACGAGCTGCCGTACGTCACGGGCGCGATCGGACTGCTGGGCACCCGCCCGTCGTACGAGATGATGCGCGACTGCGACACGCTGCTGACGATCGGCTCCAACTTCCCGTACTCGCAGTTCCTGCCCGAGTTCGGCAAGGCGCGGGCGGTGCAGATCGAGCTCGACCCGCACATGGCGGGCCTGCGCTATCCCTACGAGGTCAACCTGATCGGTGACGCGCGGGCGACGCTGCTGCGGCTGATGCCGCTGCTCAAGCGCAAGGACAAGCGCGGCTGGCAGAGCCAGGTCATCTCCAATGTGCAGCGCTGGAACGAGGTGATGGAGCGGCGGGCGGCGGTCTCCGCGCAGCCGGTCAACCCCGAGCACGTGGCGCGGGCGCTGTCGCCGCTGCTGCCCGACGACGTGATCCTGACCTCCGACTCGGGGTCGGTCGCCAACTGGTACGCCCGGCACATCACCATGCGCGGTTCGATGCGCGGTTCGCTGTCGGGCACGCTCGCCACGATGGGGTGCGGGGTGCCGTACGCGATCGGCGCGAAGTTCGCGCATCCCAACCGGCCGGTGGTGGCGCTGGTCGGGGACGGGGCGATGCAGATGAACGGCATGGCCGAGCTGATCACGGTGGCCAAGTACCGGCACCAGTGGGAGGACCCGCGGCTGGTGGTGGCGGTGTGGAACAACCGCGACCTGAACCAGGTCACCTGGGAGCTGCGGGCGATGGGCGGCTCGCCGCAGTTCCTGCCCTCGCAGGAACTGCCCGACGTCTCGTACGCCGAGTTCGGGCGGCAGCTGGGGCTGACCGGCATCCGTGTGGAGGACCCGGACCAGGTGGCGGACGCCTGGCGGCAGGCGCTGGCGGCGAAGGGCCCGGCGGTCGTGGAGTTCGTGACCGACCCGGCCGTGCCGCCGATCCCGCCGCACGCGGACTGGGACCAGATCGAGTCGACCGCGACGGCCATCCTCAAGGGCGACTCGGACCGCAAGAACGTGCTGCGGCAGGGCATCAAGGCAAAGATCCAGGAGTTCCTGCCGGGCGGCCACAAGGCCGACTCCCACAGCACGTCCGAGTCACAAGGGTCGCAAGGATCGCAAGGATCGCAAGGGAAGCGGGAGTCGTGAGGCGTCCGCAGGTGCGCACCCGCGGCCGGCCGCGGCGTGCGGCGTACGACATCCGGCACGGGCGGCTGCAGCGGTCGCTGTCGCTGCTGACGGCCGCCGGTTCGGCGGTGACGGCCGCGGAGATCTTCCTGGAGCACGACCGCGCCGGCTTCGGCAACCGCGTCATGTGGTGGCCGGTGCTGCTGGGGCCCGTGGGCCTGGCGGCGGGCATCGCCGGCTGCACCAGTGAACGGGCGGCGCGCACGGCGCTGCCCCTGGCGTCGGCGGCGATCGTCGCCAACGGCCTGCAGGGCACGTACCTGCACGTACGCGGCATCGCCGCGAAGCCGGGCGGCTGGCGGATGGCCCGCTACAACATCGAGCTGGGGCCTCCCCTGTTCGCCCCGCTGCTGATGAGCATGGTCGGCGGGATGGGCCTGCTGGCCAGCGCCCTGCGGCGGGAGGCATGAGGATGCCGGAACAGGACGTCGGCACCCGCCGGCCGGGGCGGCGCGGGAGCGACGTCGTGGGCCGGGCGGGCACCTGGGACGCGGTGACGGCGGGCGTGGTGCTCGCCCGGCTGGCGGCCCCGCCGCAGCCGCCGCTGCGGTTCTTCACGCCGGCCGAGGAGGCGGCGGCCGAGGCGCTGCTCGACCACCTCCTGGCCCGTACGCCCGACGACCCGCCCGTCCCGGTGCTGAGCGTGATCGATGCGCGCCTGGCGACGGCGGAACGCGACGGCTGGCGGTACGCGGACGTGCCGGAGGACGACGAGGCGTGGCGGCGCTCGCTGGCGGGCCTCGACGAGGACGCCCGGCTGCGGCACGACGGCCGAACGTTCGCCGAGCTCGGCTACGGCGACCGGGACCGGTTGCTGCGGCACGTCCTGCAGCTCAGTGGCGGCCAGTGGTACGGCATGAAGGCCTCGCACGTGTGGTCCCTGTGGACGCGCTACGCCTGCGAGGCGTACTACGCGCACCCGTACGCCTGGGACGAGATCGGCTTCGGCGGGCCGGCCTACCCGCGCGGCTACCTGCGGCTGGGCCGGGGGCTGCGCGAGCCGTGGGAGGAGAAGCGGTGAGCGACGGCGCCTGGTGGCGCACCCTGCGGGAGACCGCGCGGCCGCAGGGCGACGTGCGGCGGCGCAACGCCTCCGCCTGGCTGCCGCACGTCGGCCGGCTGCGCGAGACGATGCGCAGTTTTGACGACGATGACGAGGTCGACATGGCCGTCGTCGGCTGCGGGGCGGGCGGGGCGACGTTCACCCAGCGGCTGGCGCACGCCGGGTGGCGCGTGGTGTGCCTGGAGGCGGGCCCGTTCTGGGACCCGCAGCGCGACTGGGTCAGCGACGAGTGGGGCTCGCACCACCTGTACTGGAACGAACCGCGCGTGGTCGGCGGCAGTCACCCCGTGCCGCTCGGGTCGAACAACTCCGGCCGGGGCGTGGGCGGTTCGATGGTGCACTTCGCGGGGTACGTGCCGCGCCTGCACCCCTCGGACTTCCGTACGCGCGCCCTCGACGGCGTGGGCGCCGACTGGCCGATCGCGTACGAGGACCTCAAGCCGTACTACGAGCGCATCGAGCGGGAGCTGCCGGTGGCCGGGCAGTTCTGGCCCTGGGGCGATCCGCACCCCCACCCCCACCCCCCGCACCCGGTCGGCGGCAACGGGGAAGTGGTGCTGGCCGGGTGCGCGGCACTGGGCATCGAAGCGCGCGTGGGTCCGGTCGCCATCGCCAACGGCCGGTTCGGCAACCGGCCGCACTGCATCTACCGCGGCTTCTGCCTGCAGGGCTGCAAGGTGGACGCCAAGGCGTCCCCGCTGATCACGCACGTGCCCGACGCGATCGCCCACGGCGCGGAGATCCGCGCGGACGCCATGGTCACCCGGGTGGAGACCGACCGGGAGGGCCGGCGGGTGACGGGCGTGCGGTACGTGCGCGGCGGCAGGGAGCGCTTCCAGCGGGCCGCGGCGGTGGCGATCGCCGGCTACTCCATCGAAACGCCCCGCCTGCTGCTGAACTCGGCCACGCCCCGCTTCCCCGAGGGCCTGTGCAACGACCAGGACCTGGTGGGGCGGTACGTGATGGTGCAGGGCGCGCCGCAGACCGCGGGCCGTTTCGCCGAAGAGATCCGCATGTACAAGGCACCGCCGCCGGAGGTGTGTTCGGAGGAGTTCTACGAGACCGATCCCACGCGCCCGTACCGGCGCGGGTTCTCCCTGCAGACCGTCTCGCCGCTGCCCATCACCTGGGCGGAGCACGTGGCGGCGCAGGGCCACTACGGGCGGGACCTGCGCGAGCGCATGGCCGACTACGTGCACTGGGCGGTCATGGGGGCGCTGTGCGAGTTCCTGCCGCAGGCGGACAACCGCGTCACGCTGGCCGACGAGAAGGACCGGCACGGCCTGCCGGTGGCCCGCTTCGACCACAGCCACTGCGAGAACGACGACCTGCTGCTGGAGGCGGCGCGCAGGACGATGGAGCGCATCCTCACCGCGGCCGGCGCGACGGAACTGATGACCATAGAACGTTACGCCCACCTGGTGGGCGGCTGCCGGATGGGCCGTACACCGCAGGAAGGCGTCGTCGACGGGGATTTGAGGACGTTCGCGCTGCCCAACCTGTTCATCACGGACGGCAGCGTGCTGCCGACGCAGGGCAGCGCCAACCCGGCCCTGACCATCATGGCCCTTGCCGACCGGGCGGCGACCCGGCTGATCGAAGGCGAAGGAGGCCGGCGATGAGCGCGAAGGCGGCGAGTGCAGACGCGGCGATCGACGCCGTCGAGGCCTGCGCCTACACCTTCCCCACCGACTCCCCCGAGGCCGACGGCACGCTGGCCTGGGACGCCACCACGCTCGTCGTGGTGGAGGCGCGCAGCGGCACCACCACCGGGCTCGGCTGGACGTACGCGCCGGCCACGGCGGCCCAGGCCGTCACGGCGCTGCTGCGCGAACAGGTCGTGGGGCGCGACGCGCTGGACGTCGCCGGCGCCAACGAGGCCATGGGCCGGGCCGTGCGCAACGCCGGCCGGCAGGGGCTGGTGGCGTGCGCGCTGTCGGCCGTGGACATCGCCCTGTGGGACCTGAAGGCCCGGCTGCTGCAGGTGCCGCTCACGGGCCTGATCGGGCGGGTGGCGCGGGAGGTGCCGGTCTACGGTTCGGGCGGCTTCACCACGTACCACGACACGCACATGGCGGCGCAGCTGACCAGTTGGGTGCAGGGGCACGGCATCGGCCGCGTCAAGATCAAGATCGGGGAGTCGTGGGGCCGGGCCGTACCGCGCGACCTGGACCGGGTCCGGCACGCGCGGCGGACCGTCGGCCCGGACGTGGCGCTGTACGTGGACGCCAACGGCGCCTACACCCGCAAGCAGGCGGTGCGGGTCGGGCAGGCGCTGGCCGAGCTGGAGGTCGGCTGGTTCGAGGAGCCCGTCTCCTCCGACGACCTCCAGGGCCTGCGCCTGGTGCGGGAGGCGTGCGCCTGCGACGTGGCCGCCGGCGAGTACGGCTACGACCTGCCGTACTTCGCGCGCATGGCCCCCGTCGTGGACTGCCTGCAGGCCGACGCCACCCGCTGCGGCGGGCTGACGGCCTGGCTGCGGGCCGCCGCCGTCGCGGAGGCGCACGGCCTGGAGATCTCGGGGCACTGTGCCCCGCACGTCCACGCGCAGGTGGCCGCCTGCGTGCCGAACCTGCGGCACATCGAGTGGTTCCACGACCACGTGCGCATCGAGTCCGCGTACTTCACCGGCGCCCTGGACCCGGCGGGCGGCGTGGTGCGTCCGGGCGCGGACGGCCGGCCCGGGCACGGGTTGCGCTTCCGCCGCGCCGAGGCCGAGGCCCACCGGGTGGCGTGAGAACGCATTTTTTCCGTCCGATTTCCGTCCCATCGTCTTCGAGGAGCCCTTTGCATGAGCGATGACGTCCAGGACGCCACGACGCGGTACCTGATGTACGGGGTGCTGCCCGGATGGTTCGTTCCCGGCCTCGCCGACTGGGTCATGCACCGGCGCACCGCCATCGAGGAGACCTCCGGCACCAAGGAGTCGGTGATCCACTCGATGATGATGACCGAGGTCGGGCTGCCCATCGCCCTGACCCTGCTGTGCGAGGTCAACCCGCTGCTGCTGAGCGTGCAACTGGGTGCGACGGCGGCACACGAGGCGACCGCCCTGTGGGACGTGCGCACGGCCGTACGGGGCGAGCGCGAGGTCACACCCCTCGAACAGCACATCCACAGCTTCCTGGAGACACTGCCCTTCGCCGCGCTGGCCTCGCTGATGTGCCTGCACCCCGACCAGGTGCGCTCGCTGCTGCGCGGCGGCCGGGGCGACCCGCGGGCCTGGCGCCTGGTGCCGCGCCGCACCCCGCTGCCGTCCGGCTACCTCGCCGCCATCGCCGCGGGCGTCGCGGCGTTCGTGGCACTGCCGTACGCGGAGGAACTGCTGCGGTGCGCCCGCGCCGGCCGCAGGCGCAGGAAGGCGCGCAGGCGCGAGGCCCGCCGGGCCGAGGAATTCACGAAAGGAAGGACATCATCATGAAGGTTGCGTTCCTCATGGCGCCCGAGGGCGTCGAACAGGTCGAGCTGACCAGCCCCTGGCAAGCGGTCGAGGCCGCGGGCGGCACCCCGCACCTCGTCTCCACGAAACCGGGCCGGATCCAGGCGTTCCACCACCTGGACAAGGCCGACACCTTCCCCGTCGACAAGACCGTGGGCGAGGTGGGCGTGGCGGACTACGACGCGCTCGTCCTGCCCGGCGGGGTCGCCAACCCCGACGCCCTGCGCATGGACGACAAGGCCGTCGCGTTCGTCCGCGACTTCTTCTCCGCCGGCAAACCGGTCGCGGCGATCTGCCACGCGCCGTGGTCCCTGGTCGAGGCGGACGTCCTGCGCGGCCGCACCCTCACGTCGTGGCCGAGCCTGCGCACGGACATCCAGAACGCGGGCGGCTCCTGGGTCGACGAGCAGGTGAAGGTCTGCACGGGCGGCCCGAACACCCTGATCACCAGCCGCAAGCCGGACGACCTGAAGGCGTTCTGCGAGGCGTTCACGGAGGAATTCCGCAAGGCCGCGGGCGGGTCCTGAGCCAGCACGCAGGGCCCATGAGGGGTCGGGGAAGTCGGCGACCCGAGCGTGGGGAGACTCGGCGACCGGCTGCCCCACCCTGCGGCAACGAGCCCCTCGTCCTCGGTCTCCGGCTCAGTCGTCGATCGTCACCGTGAGCAGGGCGATGTGCGTCGCGGTGACGAGGACGAAGTCCTTTCGCCAGGTCGACGAGCAGCCCTCGGACTGCCTGATGACGGCTTCGGCGGCCATGCGCACGGGGCCCAGGTGGCCTTCCACGGTGGCGGCGACGGACAGTGCCGGAGGGTTGGCGGCTGCGGATTCGAGGGTTCGGTGGAGGTGGGTGGGCCAGCGGTGCGGGGGTTTGAGGGGGCGTACCGTCGTGACGGTGTCGGGGTGGGCTGCGGTGCGGGCGAGCTGGAGGAGTGGTGAGCGGGGCGGGAAGCCCTCTTCGAGGGGTACGACCGCTGTCAGCATGACGTCGACCGCGTGGTCGGTGCCGCTCAGCTGCTCCGCCACCGAGGCGGCGACGGCCGCCACTTCGCGCTGTGCCGGGTGACTCAACAGCGTGTCCCTTCCCCGATGCGTGGTTCCTGCGGGGGATGTGTCTATCAGACACCGTGCGTGCGTGTGTTTGCATGCTCCTCATGACCCGTACGACACCGCCGCGGCCGCTCGACATCGCCGCCGTTTTTCCGGAGCTGGCTGCTCTGGCCCGTACCACCACCCGGCTGCACCCGCGGCCCGGGGCTCCCGCTGTCGGGGAGAGTTCCGTGGGTGGGCCGCTGTTGTGGCCGGTGGATGAGGCGTGGCCCGTGTGCGAGGAGGAGCATGAGGCGCACCGGCCGGTGGGGCTGGAGGACGTGCGGACGCTGCGTCGGATCCTGACCGCCGGCTGGGCGCGGTCGTGCGCACCCGGAGAGGACTTCCTGACGCCCGAGGAGCGCGAGACCGTGCAGCGCATCAGTGCGGGACGGCCGGCGGGTGCGCTTGCCGCCGGGCCCGTGCCGCTGATACCCGTCGCCCAGCTGTACGCCCGGGACGTGCCCGACCTCTTCTGCCCCGAGGGGACGGACCTGTTGCAGGTCCTGTGGTGTCCCTTCGACCACGGCGACGCCTACGTACCGGCCGTCCGGCTGCGCTGGCGGCGGGCCGCGGATGTGCAGGCGGTGCTCATGGACCCGCCGCGGCCCGAGGTCGTGGGCTCGCAGTACTACGTGCCCGCGCCGTGCGTCCTGCATCCGGAGCAGGTCGTCGAGTACCCGGCGGGCGACGATCTGCCGGAGGAGCTGCGCGAGCGGATCCATGCCTGGGAGGACCAGGGGGAGGACGCTCGTTACCAGTACGACCTGTCCGTGGCGCCCGGGTGGAAGGCGGGCGGCTGGGCGGCCTGGTGGACGTTCACCGATCCCTGGCCCTTCCCGCTGTCCTGCCCGTGCGGCGCGCCCGTCGAACCGCTGCTGACCCTCGACGGCGCCGAGTGGGACGGCGGCTCGGGCAGCTGGCGTCCGGTGGAGGACACCGACGTTCCCGGGCTCCCGCCGTATCCCTCCCTCAACGGGCCGACGCAGATCAGCATCGGGCGCGGCTACACCCTGCAGGTCTACCGCTGCACCGCATCAGCCGAGCATGGTGCCGTGACGCACATGCAGTGACGGACGCGGCGCGCGCCGTCAGCCGTGGTCGTACCAGGAGAGTGCGGCGATCCGCCAGCCCTCGGGGGTGCGGACGAACTGGGTGGTCTTCGTTCCGCCGCCCTCGAAGGGCTCACCGTCGCGGATCCCGGACTTGCGGTACTCGCTGAGGCGCGAGGCGATGTCGCCCGCGATCTCGGTGCGTTCCGAGGTCTCCCACTCCGAGAACTCGACGAGTCGCCCGTCGCTCAGCAGCCGCTCGCGGGGCTCGATGAACTCCTCCACGGTGTACGCCGTGAACTGCGGCCCGGTCATGACGATGATCGCGCCGGGGAGGAACAGCCGGCGGATGCGTGCCACGTCGGCGGTCCGGCCGTCCCTGTTGTCGAAGGCGCCGAAGAACTCGGCGGTCACCCCATCTATTTCGATCTTGGACATGGGGTGAGCGTACCCGTGACCTGGGGGTCTCAGCAGGCGAACTCCGGGCTGTTGGCGAAGAAGGCCAGGTGGGACCAGGTCTGGGCGCCGATGACTCCGTCGACGGTGATCCGGGCGCATTCCTGGAAGCGCCGGGTGGCAGCCTCGGTGAGTGGGCCGAACTTCCCGTCCACGGTGAGCTCGGTATTGGTCAGGCTGTTGTTCAGGTAGCACTGTGCCTGCTTGACGGCCGGGCCTTCCGACCCGACCTTCAGCGTGGGCCTGAGATTGGTGTGGGTGCAGACTTCCGTGGCCATGGCTCACCTCCTAGAAGGGACCGGGATAGGGAACCCGCAATTTGTCCCAGGTCTTCTGCCCGGGCCAGCCGTCCGCATCCGCTCCCGTGAAGCCGAGCTTCTCTTGCCACAACGCGTAGGAGTTGCGGTGCTCCTGGTTCCACTGCGTCTGGGGGCCGTCCGGCCCGTAGGCCGAGCAGCCTTCCTCGACCAGCCGTATCCCCATCATGCCGATGAGGGGACTGTTCGGTTCGAGCCGGAACCAGTCGGCACCCGGGAACGGGACGAACCCGGAGGGGGCCTCGGCAACGAGCAATCGCTGCCCGACCTCGATGTGGTCCGGGTCCGGGATGTGGTTCCACGCCTGGAGCTGCTGGACGGTCGTGTGGAACCGCACAGCTATTTTGGAGAGCGTGTCACCCGCCACAACGACATAAAAGGTGTCCTCTACTCCCATGTTTTCAGGCTAGTCGTGCGGTTTCATGGGTGCATTCCCGATCAGACCCGGCGCCCCAATTGGGCCAGCAGCCGTTGCCAGGAGTCGGCGCCCGGCGGTGGGTCGACGGCGGCGGCGAAGATGCCGGAGACGCCGCTGCCCGCGTAGGGGCCGAACTCGCGGCGGGTGAAGTCGGCCAGGGCCTTGGAGGGGTGTTCGTCGGCGCCGATCGCCCGTGACAGGTCCCAGGCGTGGACGACGAGGTCGGCGGTCATCTGGGCGCAGTAGGCGTGGGCGGCGGTGGGCCCGTACGACAGCTCGACCGTGCGGTGCAGGGCGCCGGGGGCGGTGAACGCCTCGCGGGCCGCGGTGGCGGCCCGGTCCCAGGCGGCCGTGGGGTGGTCGCCGAGCTGGTCGCCGTCGAAGCGGCCGCCGACGTCGGCGATCGAGGCGCCGTCGAGCAGCGGGGGCACCCACAGCTGTTCGACGACCAGGTGGTTGACCAGGTCGCGTACGGTCCAGTCGGTGCAGGGCGTGGGGTCGTGCCATTGCCGGGGGCGGATGGTGTGCACCCGGTCCGCGAACAGGTCGAGGGCCTCGCCGTGGCGGGCGAGCAGGGTGCGGCGCCTGGAGTCGGTCAGCTCCCCGTCACCGGTCATGGCGTCGTCACCGGCCCTGACGTCCGTGATCCATGCGGGTGCGCAACGCGGCGACCGCTGCCGCGGCGACCGCCGCGCCGGCGGCGACGGTGGTGCGGTGTTCGGAGAGCCACAGCTGGGGCCCGTGGACGTGGGCGCCGGGGCCGAAGCGGCCGTGGGCGCCGTAGTCGCGTCCGGTGTCGTCGTCGACGGGGTGCCAGAGGTTGACGGGGTCCAGGGGGGCGGTGGGGTCGTCGGTCAGCTGGGCGTCGTAGCCCGTCCGGGCGAGGTAGCGGTCCAGCAGGCCGGGGGCGACGGCGTTGGCGAGGAGGGTGGCGACGGTGCTGCCGCCGACCCAGTACTCGCGCCGGCGCGGGTGCTCGGCGGCGTGGACGATGGCGCGGGCGGCCAGTTCGGGCTCGTAGATGGGGGCAACGGGCCGTGGCCTGCGGGGCATCCGGTTGAGCACCCAGCCGAACTGGGGGGTGTTCAGGGCGGGCAGCTGCACCATGGTGGTGCGCACCTTGCTGCCCTGGTGCAGCAGTTCGCAGCGCAGCGACTCGTTCCAGCCCTGGATGGCGTGCTTGGCTCCGCAGTACGCGGACTGCAGGGGGATGCCGCGGTAGGCCAGGGCGGAGCCGACCTGGACGATCGTGCCGTGGTCGCGCGGCAGCATGCGGGACAGGGCGGCGTGGGTGCAGTAGACGTAACCCAGGTAGGTGACCTCGGTGACGCGCCGGAACTCCTCGGGCTCGATCTCGACGAAGGGCGCGAAGAGCCCGGTGAAGGCGTTGTTGACCCAGACGTCGACGGCTCCGAAGACCTCCTCGATGCGGTCGGCGGCGGCGGTGACGGCCTGGTGGTCGGCGACGTCGACGGGCAGCGGCAGGGCCGCTCCCCCGGCACGGCGCACCTCGGCGGCGGCGGCCTCCAGGCCCTTGTGACCGCGGGCCAGCAGTGCCAGGTCGGCGCCGCGGGCGGCGAAGGCGCGGGCGGTGGCCCGGCCCACGCCACCGCTGGCGCCGGTCACCACGACGACGGACGGCCGGTTCCTGCGGCGGCGGGCCCTCACGGCTGGTCACTCCTCATGCGCATCTCTCCTCGTCACCGGCGCCGGGTACCCGGGTGCCGGGGGCGTAAACGGGAGCGGCGGCCCGGTGCGTTCATCCGTTCCGGTGATTGTCGGCCCGGGTGTGCGCCGCGGACCCTTGAACCATGCCGGTGGCGGTCACGACGCAGCACAACGACAATCGGCGCACGGGTCTGAACGCCCAGGAGGTGCTGCTGCGCCCGGAGACGGTGCGCCCGGCCACGTTCGGCAAGCTGTTCAGCCGTGCGGTCGACGGCCACGTCTACGCACAGCCGCTGTACCTGCCGGAGGTGGAGGTGCCGGGCGTGGGGCGGCGCCCGGTGGTGTTCGTGGCGACGATGCACAACAGCGTGTACGCCTTCGACGCCGCTGATCCCGCCGCGTCCGCGCCGCTGTGGCGGGCCTCGCTGGGGCCGTCCTGCCCGCTGCCCGATCCGCAGATCGGCCCCCGGGGCTACCGGGACATCGAGGTCGAGGTGGGGGTGGTCAGTACACCGGTGATCGACCGGGAGCGGGGGGTGCTGTACGCGGTCGCGTTCACGAAGGAGGGCGGGGAGTACCACCACGCCCTCCACGCGCTCGACGTGGCCACCGGCCGGGAGGTGCTGGGCGGCCCGGTGCGGATCGCCGCCGAGGTGCCGGGGGACGGCGAGGGCAGTGCGGGCGGCCGGATCGCCTTCACCAGCAGCCGGCAGATCCAGCGGGCGGCGCTGACCCTGGCCAACGGCCGGGTGTACGCGGCGTTCGCCGCGTACGGCGACCGGCGTCCGTACCACGGGTGGGTGATCGCTTTCGACGCGGCGACGCTGCGGCCGGCGGGCGCGTTCGTCAGCACGCCGCACACGGGCCTGGGCGGGATCTGGCAGGCGGGCCGGGGCCTAGGGGTGGACGAGGAGGGCTGCCTGTACCTCATGACGGGGAACGGAGGGTTTCGCTCCGATGGCTCGGACCTGGGCGACTGCGTCGTCAAGCTCCGTCCCGGCCTCACGGTGGCCGACTGGTTCTCGCCCTTCAACAACGCCGCTCTGGACGCCGACGACACCGACCTGGGCTCGTCGGGCCCGCTGCTGATCCCCGGCACCAGGCGGCTGCTGGGCGGCGGCAAGGAGGGCAAGTTCTACCTGCTGGACATGGACGACCTGGGGCACTTCCACGCCGGCTCCGACAGCCAGATCCCGCAGAGCTTCTCCGTCGTGCCACCGGACGGGGCCCGTCACCACATTCACGGCGGGGCGGTGTACGGGGACTTCGCGGGCAGCGGCCCGTGGGTGTACGTCTGGCCCGAGAACGCGTTCCTGCGCGCGTACCGCTTCCGCGGCGCCCTGCTGGACCCGGCCCCGGTGTCGACCAGCACCACGGTGGATCCGGTGGGGGTGCCCGGCGGGTCGCCGGGCATGCCGGGCGGCTTCCTGTCGGTCTCCGCCGACGGTACGGATCCGGCCTCGGGTCTGGTGTGGGCCTCGCACCCGTACCGCGCGGACGCCAATCAGGCGGTCGTCGAGGGCGTCCTGCGGGCCCACCGGGCGACGGACCTGACGCAGGAGGTGTGGAACAGCAGGATGAACGCCGCCCGTGACGACGTCGGGCTGTTCGCGAAGTTCACCCCGCCGACGGTGGCGGACGGCCGCGTCCACCTGGCCACCTTCTCCGGGGCGCTGCACGTCTACGGCCTGCTGCCGTAAGCCCTGCGCCGCGCCGGCGGCGCGTGGCCGGTTGCGCGTATGGACGGCGGACACCCGCCCAAGTAGGCATGACCACATCATCACGCACGCACGGCAACGGCCCAGGAAGGGATCGTCATGCCTCGAAGACGAGTCGTGCTCGGCATCGCGCTGGCCACCGCAGCGCTCACCGGAACGCAGATCGCCGCGGCCACCGCCACGCCCCGGGCCGCGCACCCGGACGGCGGCGCCCCGGCCGCCGCCCACCGGCTCCCCGACGGCGCCCGCGCCCTCGGGCCGCGGGCCTGGCCGGGCGTCGTCCGGATCGCCAGCCTCTACCAGCCGACGCCCGGGCAGTGCCTGGACGCGGACGCCAACGCCGGCGGCAACGGCACCAAGGTGCAGGTGTGGCAGTGCAACAAGTCGGCCCAGCAGGCGTGGATCTCCTGGGGCGACGGCTCGCTGGAGAGCGTCCGCTTCCGGGGCATGTGCCTGGACGCCGACACCAACGGCGGCGGCCGCAACGGCACCCGGGTGCAGCTGTGGCAGTGCAACGGCTCCGCCCAGCAGCGCTGGTACACCTACTCGGGCGACCTCGCCGTCTACAACGGCCTGTTCTACAACAACCGCAACACCGTCCTGGACCGGGACACCAACGTGCCCGGTGACGGTGCCCAGGCCCAGCTGTGGGGCAAGAACTTCCAGTCCCAGCAGTGGTGGCGCGTCGACTCCGTCTGACGTACGCGTGCGGCGGGGCGCCCGGCCGACGGGCGCCCCGCTCCCCTACCGCCCGGCGGCGGCCGCCGCCCGGTCCAGGGAGCGGGCCAGCAGCAGGAACCACACGCCCACGAGCGCCAGGTGGGCCCGTTGCGGCACGCCGTGCCAGCCGGGCCGCCCGAACAGCGGTCCGACCGTGGCCAGGGCCGTGGTGAGCGCGCTGCCGAGCACCCAGGGCCCCAGGCGCCGCACCAGCGGGCAGCCGCAGCCGGGCGCGGCGGTGGCGGCCGCGACGACGAGCAGGGCCATGGAGGCGAACAGTGCGGCGTGGACCAGGGCGCTGGTGGAGGTGTGCCAGGGGTTGACGGCCTCGCAGCCGGCCTCCACGGAGGGGGCGCAGCGCATCGGGATGACGACGTCGGCGACGGAGGCCGCACCGAAGGCGACCAGGGACCACCAGCCGGCCCGCGCCCAGCGGTTGCGCGCACCGCGCAGGGCCAGGAGGGCGCCGGCCGCGACCAGGACGGCGGCGAGGATCTCGATGGAGCTGAAGAAGTGGTGGAAGGGCTGGTCGGCGGCGTAGAGCTCGCTGACGTAGGAGTGCCGCGGGTCCAGGCCGGTGGGCAGGACGAAGGCCAGCAGCCAGTCGTTGTAGACCACGGCCGCCGCGGTCAGCAGCACGGGTGCCGCCACGCCCGGGCCTGCCGGGGGCCGGGCCGCCGGGCGCCCTCCGTCCGGTCGGCCGGTACCGGCGGCAAAGGGGCGCAGGGCGGGGGGCGGGTCGGGCATCGGCGGGAGCCTTCAGTACGCGCGGACGGGGGGCGGCCCGTACGCCGGCGGCGGTGAGGGGTTCGACGGCGGGGTGGTGGGCGGGGTCGTGCGGGGCGAGGCCGGCGGGGTGTGCGGCGAGGCGGGGGGCGGCGGGGGCTGCGGTGCCCGGCTGCTGCCGGGGGGCGGCGGCGCGCTGCTCTTGCCCGGCGCGCTGGAGCTCATGCCGCCCTTGGGCGGTGACACGGAGCGGTCCTGGTCGCCGTCGGTGCCGACCGGGCGTTCGAACCACTCGCCGGTGTCGGGGTCGTAGACGGTGATGGCGTCCATGACGGAGTCGGCGGGGGTGACCACGACGACGTCGGCGTACTTGTAGGCGGGCCAGGTGTCGCCGGTGGCCTTGGGCGTGCCCTGCACCGCGACGGGCGGGGTGAGGGGGTTGCCGCAGGTGCAGCGGACGCGGGGCAGGCCGCGGTCGTCGACGAGCACGGCGGTGCCGGCCTGCAGCACGGACTGGAAGCTCGTGACGGAGCCGTCCTTGTAGCCGTGGTTGGTCACCCGGGTGTCCGAGCGCAGCTGGAGCGGGGTCAGGCCGCGCAGGTAGCCGGTCAGGCCGCCCGGGTCGATGCCGACCACGCCGGCGAAGGCCCGGCTCTTGTTCTGGTCCTGGGTCAGGTAGCCGATCTGGCGCTCGACGTCGCAGTTGGCGTGGTTGCGGGAGCCGCCGTACAGGCCGGCGGTGTTGCCGGCGATGTTGTGGGGGCCGCTGCCCCCGCCCGCGGGGATCGCGGGGTGGGCGCTGGCCGAGCTGCCGTAGTCCTTGGCCGTCGACTGGGTGAACGGGTCGCGGCCGTTGGAGCCCGCGGCCTGCAGCAGGACCTCGCCGCCGGAGGAGCCGGACTGGCGCAGGAAGAAGACGGCGAGCGCGGCGGCGACGAGCACTCCGGCGGTGATCAGTACGGCCTTGGAGCGCCAGCGGGGCGGGCGGCCGGGCGCGCCGCCGCCCGGGACGGGGCCCTCCCCTGACGGGGGCCGCGGCGGCTCCGACGGACCGGACGGGCCCGAGGGACCGGAGGGGCCGGAAGGACCGGGGGGCTCCACGGGGCCGCCGGCCCGGGTCGGTTCGCCGGCGCCCGAGCCGGAGGAGGCCGGTGGCTGGGAGCCGCGCCCGGACAGGGGGCCGGACGGCGGGCCGCTGGGGCGGTTTCCTGACGGCGGTTCGGACGACACGGTCCCTGCTCCTGTCGGTGGTCTGTACGCAATGCACCGCCCCTGCGCACATTGTGTGCTCCTGACCCGTACGCCCCGCAAGCGGACGTACGGTGCACAGGCCACCGGTCCCCCGCCCGCCCGCGCGGACGGGTGGCCGGGCGGCGGCCGGTTTAGGTTGGCGGACATGAACGAGCTGCGGGCCTGGCGGGACGCAACGGTGACCGTGGTCGCCGGACTGGCCGTCATGGTCGTGGTGGCCGCGCTCGGCCTGTGGGCCGCGGGCGCCGCCGGGCTGCCCGGCGGCGCGTTCCCGTCCGTGGTGGCCGCCGCCGTGGTCGCCGCGGTCGGCGGCAGCGTGGAACTGTCGGGCGCGGCCGGCGCGCTGGGCCGTACGGGTGCCGGACTGGCCGCCGTACCGCTGTCGGTGACCCTGGCCGGGGCCCTCACCGTCGCCCGGCTCTTCCTGCGCCCGCTGCGGCACCGGGCGGTGGCCGGGGGCGGCGAGCTGCTCGCGCGGGTCGCCCGCACGGCGGTGCTGTGGCTGCTCGGCCTGCTGGGCGTGGCGCTGGCCGCGCGGCACAGCTTCCGCATCAGCATCGGCGAGGAGTTCCTCGACGAACTGGGCGACCTGCTGGGCGTGACGCCCACGGTCGGCTTCCGCGCGGCCGTCGGCCCGACGCTGGGGTTCGGCCTGCTGTGGCTGCTGGTGCTGCTGGCCGTCGCGGTGGCGGTCTCGCGCGGCACGCCGCTGCCCACGCGGCTGGTGCGGCTGCAGGAGTCCTTCCGCCCGGCGGCGTTCGCGATGGTGGCGGTGCTGCTGGCGTACGTCCTGCTGGGGCTGCTGATCGGGGTCGTCGTCGCTTTCACCCGCGGGCACCCGGCCGAGACGTTCGCGGTCCTGCTGCTGGGCCTGCCCAACCTCGCGTGGATGGCACTGGGCGTGGGGCTGGGCGGGGCGTGGGAGGGCCATGTGCCGGACGCGATCGGCCTGCCGATGCCGCAGGCGCTGGCGGCCGTGCTGCGCGAGGGCGGGGACGGCGCACCGGCGACGGTGGACGTCGCCTCCCTGGCCCGGCACGACGGCCGCGCCTGGCTGCTGGTCGTGGTGGCCGCGGTCGCCGTGATCGCGGCGGGCCTGGTCACGGCCGCCCGTAGCCACGAGCGCGCGCCGGCCTGGCGGCACGGCGTGCGCCTCGCCGTGGCGCTGGCCCTGACGCTGCTGGTCGTGGGCCTGCTGACGCACGTCTCGGCGCGTTACGGGCTGTCGGTGATCGGCGTGGGCGACCTGGGGGACTTCGGCGGGGAGGTCACGCTGCGGGCGCGCCTGCCGCTGCTGGTGGGGCTGGGGTTGCTGTGGGGGTTCGTCGCGGGGTGCCTGGGCGGCCTCCTGGTGGGCCGTCGCGCCCTGCGCCGGGGGGAGGTTGCCGGACCTGACGGCGATGACCGCCGGGTGACCGGGGGATGACGGGCCGCTGCGTACATTCGCCGTCGCTGTCACCCGATGGACACCCGACGGATCGAGGACTTCCATGCATGCCGATGGCCCGGGCCCCGTGCCCGCAGACGACTCCCCGCTCGACGCCGGGCCCGCCGGGCGGCCCGGCCGCCGCCGCGTGCTGAAGGCGATCGGCGCGGGGGCCGCGGCCGTCTCCTTCGGTGCCGTGGGCACGGGAACGGCCCGCGCCGACGAGGAGCAGTTCACCGACGCCATCGTCATCGGCGCCGGCTACGCGGGCGGCACGGTCGCCCGGGAGCTGGGTGCCAAGGGCCTGACGTCGGTCGTCCTGGAGGCCCGCGACCGCATCGGCGGGCGGATCTGGACGAGCACGTGGGCCGGGGAGCAGATCGAGCTGGGCGGCCAGTGGGTCTCCCCCAGCCACCGTCTGGTCAACGCCGAGCTGGCCCGCTACCGGATCGGCATCGTGCGCGACCCCGACCCCCAGCGCGTCGCCGTCGCCCGCGGCGGCCGGCTGGAGCACGTCGCGCCCGCCGAGGCCGCGGCGCTGCTGGAGCCGCTGTGGAAGGAGTTCTACAAGGGCTCCGAGCAGTACTTCGAGCGCCCGGCCGAGCCCCTGTACCGCAAGGACCTGCTGGCGGCGGTGGACCCGCTGTCGGTGGCGGACCGGCTGCGGCAGATGAATCTCTCCCCCGCCGAGCGGGACCTGATCAGCGGCGACACCGCGGCCTACTGCGGCGGCTCCCTGCAGAACGGCTCGCTGACCGGCATGGCCCAGTGGTACCAGCTCTCCGGCGGCACCTACGACAGCTACTCCACCACCATCGGCAGCCGGCCGGCCGGCGGCATGACCGCGCTGC
The DNA here is from genome assembly GCF_039532865.1 of Streptomyces luteosporeus. Lineage (NCBI taxonomy): Bacteria > Bacillati > Actinomycetota > Actinomycetes > Kitasatosporales > Streptomycetaceae > Streptomyces > Streptomyces luteosporeus. The sequence continues at coordinate 36,123 of NZ_BAAASL010000011.1, read as the reverse complement.
TGCAGGCCATGCTGCAGGACTCCGGCGCCCGGGTGCGGCTGAACTCGCCGGTCGCCAAGGTCACCCAGAGCGGCAGCCGGGTGGTCGTGGAGACCAGGGACGGCCGGCGGTACGCGGCCCGTACGGTCGTCGTGGCGACGCCGGCGAACGTCTGGCGGAACATCACCTTCGCCCCCGGCCTGCCCCCCGCGCACGCCCGGGCCACGGCCCAGGGCATCGGCCTGCCCAGCGGCACCAAGATGGTGCTGCACGTCAAGGGCGAGGTGGAGGCCATCGGCGGCACGGCGACCGAGGGGTCGCCGATCCTGATGATGGTGCCGCAGAAGCAGCTGGCGGACGGCCGCCTCATGGTGGCCTTCCCCGGCCCGCAGCTGAACGTGGCCGACCCGGTGCAGGTCCAGCAGGCCGTACGGCAGTGGATCCCCGGCGCCCAGGTGCTCGCCTCCCGGGCCATGGAGTGGGGCAAGGACCCCTTCTCCGCCGGCTCGTGGGGCCTGCGCCGCCCCGGTCAGCTGCTCGGGCTCTTCCCGCAGATCGAGCAGCCGCACGGGCGGATCCTGTTCGCCGGTGCGGACATCGCCCAGGGCTGGCACGGCGCCTACATCGAGGGCGCGGTCGAGTCGGGCAAGCGGGCGGCGCAGCAGGCCCTGCAGCTGCTGGCGTAGCGCCGCAGGGCCCCGCCCCGCCCCTGTCGGTCCCGCCCGGTCATGGCACCGGGCGGGACCTCGTCGTCGCGGCCGCTTCTTACGAAGGGGCGTTCGCGGCGGTGACGTTGACCGCGGCCCAGGCCTGGTCGACCGTCGTGTACTCGGTGCTGTCCTGGCCGTAGATGTCGGCGGCGGCCTGCAGGGTGGCCTCGCGCGCGCCGTGGAAGTCGGTCGTGGAGACCATGTAGCGGCTCAGGGCGCGGTAGAAGATCTGCTCGGCCTTGGCGCGGCCGATGCCGGTGACCGACGAGCCGTCGTAGGTCGGCGAGTCGTAGCTGAAGCCGCCGATCGTCTTGCGGCCGCTGCCCTCGGCCAGGAGGTAGAAGGCGTGCGAGGAGACGCCGGAGCCGGCGTGGACCTCGCGGTCGTAGGAGCCCTCGTCCCAGTAGTCGACCGTGCCCTCGAGCTTGTCGAGGGAGGGCTTGTCCAGGCGGCGCAGGAAGGTCTGCTGCAGGCCCAGCTTCTCGCCCATGAGGTAGTTCGGCGGGTTGGCCGGGTTGTTGGTGGCGAACTCCATGCTGCTGCCGAAGATGTCCGCGATGGACTCGTTGAGCGAGCCGGCCTCGCCGTACTGGTTGCCCTGGTCGTCGACGCGGGTGGGCTGGAAGTCGGCGGTGGCCTCGACCACGCCGTGGGTCAGCTCGTGGCCGGTGACGTCGAGGGCGACCAGCGGCTGCTTGAACGTCACGCCGTCGCCGTCGCCGTAGAGCATGCAGGCGCAGTCGGGGGACCAGAAGGCGTTGCCGACGCTGTTGCCGAAGTGGACCAGGGCGTGCGGGCCGGCACCGTCGTTCTTGATGCCGTTGCGGCCGAAGGTCTTCTTGTAGTAGTCGAAGGTGCTGGTGATGCCGTACTGGGCGTCGACGGCGGCGCTGGCGGCGTCGGACGAGGTGCCGTTGCCCCACTTGTTGTCGGCGTCGGTGAACGCCTTGCCGGTGGTGAACGACGACAGCTCGCGGCGGCCGGCGTTGCGGGTCTCGGCGTTGCCGCGGCTGGGGTCCTTCAGGGTGAAGGAGGTCTGCGCGGTCTGGGTGGTCAGCAGCGGCACGGTGCCGGCGAAGATGGCGGCACCGCTGCCGGTGGCCGGCGCGGGGAAGGCGCCCGCGGCGGGCCGGGCGGCACCGGGCGCGACGGGGGCCGCGGTCTTCGGCGCGGCCTGGGTGCCCTGGGCGCGCAGCGTGGCCTTCAGGGCCGGCGAGATGAACCCGTCGCTGAGCGGGGTCTTGCTGAGGACCTTGCCGTCGGCGGCGTCGACGAGCACGGAGTGGGCGGCGCCGGCGTCGGCGGCCGCGGGGGTGGCAACGGTCACCCGGTAGGCCAGGACGGCCTTCTCGCCGCGGGCGTCCACGACGAGTTCGGTGTGCGCGGCGGTGCCGGCGGCGCTCTTGGCGGCCTTGGCGGCGGCCTGCTCGGCGGTCACCTTCGGGGTGACGGTGGGGACGGCGGCCTTGCGGGCCTTGGCCCGGGTCACGCCCAGGTAGCGCTGCGCGGGGTCGAGGTGGACGACGAGGTCGCCGCCGACGACGGTGACGCCGCGGTAGGTCCGCTCGAAGCGGACGTGCTTCTTGCCCTCGGGGTCGGTCAGGACGTCCTTGACCTTCAGGTCCTCGCCGGCGCCCAGGCCGGCGGCCAGGGCCTTGGCCGCGGCCGCCGCCCGGGCCGCCTTGACGATCCGCGGGTCGAACGTCGCCGGGGCGGCGGCGCCCGCCGCGCCCGCCGCGGCCCGCGCCGGGGAGCCCGCCGTGGCCGGCGTCGCCTGGGCGGTCGCCGTGCCGGCCGTGGTCGCGGCCGCCGCCACGGCGACGGCGATCGCGACGGCCCGTCTGCGGGCGGTGGATATGGAGTTCGTGGGGGTTGTACGCAAGTCAGCGCCCTTTGTGATGGGGGCGGCCGGGTGTGCCGGACCGCCCGTATACGCGCGGTGCCGGCACTGCAGCACCACGGGAACCTGTGGGTCCCGTGGATGACCTTGCAGGCATTGGCATGCCCATGAAAAGAGCGAGGGGCGCAAATGACCGAACAGTTGATCCAGTCTTTACACAGCCCCAACCCCCCGTTACGGGACGGAAACGTCCCGTGATCCCGCGGGTGAGGACGGGTCAAACCCCCGCGAGGTTGCCCGGGTTGGGCGACTGACCACTATGTGAGACGACCGGGTGGGACGCGGGCCGCCGGACGCCGCCGGCGACGGCGGCACTCGGGCAACGGCTCTCAGCCGGTCCACTCGCCGCCCGGCAGCCGCCGGCCGCTCGCGCGCAACCGCCGCGCCACCGGCTCCGCCGCCAGGTACACCCAGCAGGCCACCGGCCCGCCGCCGGCCACGCGCACCTCCCGCACCACGCGCACGTACAGGCTCTGCGGATCGCCCGGCCGGTACTCCTCCAGCGCGTCGAGTGCGGCCAGCACCCGCGCGTACGCCTCCGGCGCGAGCGTGATCAGCTCGCCGCGCACCCCGGCGGCGCCCTCCTCGGCGACCGCGTACGGATAGCCCGGCCCCTCGTACAGCACCGCGCCCGGCAGGCGCGCGGGCACCTCCGCGACCGTACGGCCGCGCAGCAGCAGGGCGTGGTTGCACCGGCCGGGCCGCAGCGTCCCGTACACGAACACCGGCAGCCGGCCGGCCGCATCCTGTGCCGTCACCGGCGCCTCCCCCTCACGTCCTCGAGCGTCCGGCCCCGCCCGCGCCGCCGGAAGGCGGTCCGCGGCCGTCGGCCGTAACCTATAGGTATGGCAGAGCGGCCGGTCGTGCCCTCGGCCTCCTCCGCCCCGGAGCTCATCCTCGAGGCCGATGGCGGCTCCCAGGTGATGAGCCCGAGCCGGAGCTACCACGTGGGGCGCGACCCGTCCAGCGACGTCGTGCTGCGGGACGCCCGCGTCTCCTGGCACCACGCCGTCCTGCGCCCGGTGGGCGACCACTGGACGCTGGAGGACTGCGGCAGCACCAACGGCACCTACACCGAGGGCCGCCGCGTCTCCACCTTCGACGTCGCCCCCGGCAGCGTCGTGCGCTTCGGCAACCCCGCGGACGGCCCCGCCGCCGTCGTCACCGCCGTGCGCCCGCGCGCCAGCGACCGGCCCTCGGCCGTCTCGCAGCCGCAGAGCACCGGCACCTTCCGCCGCCCCACCTCCGTACGCCCCCTGCCCACGCGCACCGTGCGCATCGGGCGGGCCGCCGACAACGACTTCGTCGTCGACGACCTGACCGTCTCCCGCTACCACGCGCAGCTGCGCGCCCTGCCCGGCGGCGAGCACGAGATCGTGGACGTCGGCAGCCACAACGGCACCTACCTCAACGGCACGCGCGTCCAGCACGCCCCCGTCCTGCCCGGCGACATCATCGGCATCGGCCACTCGGCGTTCTGCCTGGTCGGCGACGAGCTGCAGGAGTTCGTCGACACCGGCGAGGTCTCCTTGGACGTCCAGCAGCTGTCCGTCAGCGTCGACGAGGGCCGCAAGACCCTGCTGGACGACGTCTCCTTCCCCGTGGGCGCCAAGTCCCTGCTGGCCGTGGTCGGCCCCAGCGGCGCCGGCAAGTCCACCCTGCTCAACGCGCTCACCGGGCTGCGCCCGGCCGACCGCGGCACCGTCCTGTACGACGGCCGCGACCTGTACCGCGACTACGCCGAGCTGCGCTCGCGCATCGGCCTGGTGCCGCAGGACGACATCCTGCACGCCCAGCTGACCGTGCGCCGCGCCCTGCGCTACGCCGCCGAACTGCGCTTCCCCGGCGACACCGCCCGCGGCGAGCGCGAGGCGCGCGTCGAGGAGGTCATCGCCGAACTCGGCCTCGAACAGCGCGCCGGCCAGGCCATCCACAGCCTCTCCGGCGGCCAGCGCAAACGCGTCAGCGTCGCCCTGGAGCTGCTGACCAAGCCCTCGCTGCTCTTCCTCGACGAGCCCACCTCCGGCCTCGACCCGGGCATGGACCGCTCGGTGATGACCATGCTGCGCGAGCTCGCCGACGACGGGCGCACCGTCATCGTCGTCACCCACAGCGTGCTGAGCCTGGACGTCTGCGACCGGCTGCTGGTGCTCGCCCCCGGCGGGCGCACGGCCTTCTACGGGCCGCCCGGCGACACCCTCGGCTTCTTCGGCTTCGCGCAGTGGCCGCAGGCCTTCGAGGCGTTCGAGAACCAGCGCGAGCGCGACTGGGCCGGGGAGTTCCGCGCCTCGCCGCTGCACCGCCAGTACATCGCGAGCGCCACCGAACGGCCCCGGCCGCTCGTCGGCGGCGCGCCCGCCGCCGAGCCCCTGCAGCCGGTCAAGGCCCAGAGCTGGGGCGCCCAGCTGTGGACGCTGATGCGCCGCTACGTCCGGGCGCTGAGCTCCGACCGCACCTTCCTCGCCATCATGATCGCCCTGCCGATCCTGACCGGCGCCATGGCCCGGCTGTCCGCGGGCGTGCGCTTCGCCTCCGCCGACAAGGCCAACACGGTGCTGCTCATCCTGTGCGTGGGCGGCGTGCTGACCGGCGCGGCCAACTCGGTGCGCGAGCTGGTCAAGGAACGGGTGATCTACCAGCGCGAGCGCGCCGTCGGCCTGTCCAGATCCGCGTACGTGATGTCCAAGATCGTGGTCCTGGGCCTGATCACCGTCGCGCAGGCGGTCGTGCTGTCGGTGGTGGGCCTGGGCGGGGTGGACACCCGCGCACCCGGCGGCAAGGGCGTCTTCGCCCCGCCCCTGGTGGAGATGACGCTCGCCGTGGCGCTGCTGTCGTTCACCTCCATGCTGCTGGGCCTGGTGGTCTCGGCGCTCGTGCGCCGCGAGGAGGTCACCATGCCGCTGCTGGTGCTCATCACCTTGGTGCAGGTCGTCTTCTGCGGCGGCATGATCGACGTCAACGGCCGCCTGGTGTTCGAGCAGCTGGCCTGGTTCGTGCCCTCGCGATGGGCCCTGGCGGCCATGAGCGCGACCGTCGACTTCACCCACATCCCGCCCGCCACCGGGCAGCTGCCGCCGCCCGGCGGCGAGAACGCCGACCCCCTCTTCAGCCACGACGCGGGCACCTGGGCGCTCGACATGGGGATGCTGGTGGTCCTCTCCCTCCTCATGGCCTTCCTGGTCGGACGCCTGCTGCGCCGCCACGAGCCGGAGGTCATGCGCAAGTGACCGGGCCGCGAGCGACCGGGCAGGGAGGCCGACCGTGAACGCGGCCGCGTTCCCGTACGGCTCGGTGGGCGCCCAGGGCCAGGAGGTCCCCGGATTCCTGCCCACCCACGTGGTGCCGCCCGGCGGGCTGTCCACCTGGGCCGCACCCGACGCCGTCGTCCCCACCGAACCCCTCGACCCCCTGCTGCCCGTCCAGCTGCTCGACCGGCGCGGCGACTGGGGACAGGTGCTGTGCTCCAACGGCTGGTCGGCATGGGTCGACGCCCGGCTCCTGGTCGCCCTGCCGCAGGACCCGCCCCCGGCGGGCGGCGCGCTCACCCGTACCGCCGACGCGCGGCGGCTGCTGCAGCAGGTGCAGGAAGCACTGGAGCACTACCGGCGGGCCGTGGAGGACCTGGCCACCGGGCGCACGGACGGCGAGACGTTCCGGACGACGACCCAGGGCCTGCGCATCGGCGTCGTCCTCGACGGCGACGCGATGTGGCTGTACGACGCCGAACGCGACAACTGGGGCTACTGCGAGGGCACCTCGCTGACCGGCATCGCCGGCCGGGAACGCTCCCCCCGCCCCTCCTCCATGCCGCACGCGCCCTCCGTACCGCCCGAGGCCACCCGCCTGGACACCGGGCCACCCGGCGCCCCGCCGCCCACCCGGCTCGACGACGGCACCGGGCGACCGCCGCACGGACCCGGCGGTGAGCGCTGATGGGCGCCCCGGACGACCGCGACGGCGACCGCCTGCCGCGGCCGGACGCCTCGCTGGGCGCCGGGCCCGGCGGGCTCATCGGCCGCCAGATCGCCGGCTACCGCGTGGAGAGCGAGATCGGGCGCGGCGGCATGGCCGTGGTCTACCGCGCCCGCGACCTGCGCCTCGGGCGCACCGTCGCCCTCAAGCTCCTCGCCCCCGAACTCGCCCGCAACGACACCTTCCGCCAGCGCTTCGCCCACGAGTCCCGGGTCGCCGCCGCCATCGACCACCCGCACATCGTGCCGGTCTTCGAGGCCGGGGAGGTCGAGGGCGTCCTGTACATCGCCATGCGCTACGTGCCCGGCCAGGACCTGCGCGCCCTCCTCGACCGCGAGGGGCCCCTGCCGCTGACCACCGCCTCGCGCATCGCCGGACAGGTCGCCTCCGCCCTCGACGCCGCCCACGCCCACGACCTCGTGCACCGGGACGTCAAACCCGGCAACATCCTCGTGGCCGAGGGCACCGACAGCGAGCACCCCGAGCACGTCTACCTCACCGACTTCGGCCTGACGAAGAAGTCGCTGTCCCTGACCGGCTACACGCGCGTCGGGCAGTTCGTCGGCACGCTGGACTACGTCGCACCCGAGCAGATCTCCGGCAAACCGGTCGACGGGCGGTGCGACGTCTACAGCCTGGCCTGCGTCGTCTTCGAAACGCTCACCGGGGCGCCGCCGTTCCGCCGCGAGGACGACATGGCACTGCTGTGGGCCCACCAGAACGAGCCGCCGCCGCGGCTGACGGAGTACGTGCCGGAGCTGCCGGCGGGGGTCGACGACGTCCTGGCCCAGGCACTGGCGAAATCGCCGGACGACCGCTTCGACAGCTGCCTGCGCTTCGTGACGGCGCTGCGGCGGGCAGGCGGCGCGCCCCCGGCGAAGCCGGTGGCGCCGGAGGCGCCGGAGCCCGTACGGGCGCCTCCGATGTGGGCAGCACCGGTGTTCCCGGAACTGTGACGGACACCGGGCGCAGCCCGGTCCCGTACGTCACCGGATGGTGAACGGCAACTCCTGGGAGAAGAACGACGTCTGCGTCGTGCCCACGGAGACGCCCGCGTCCGCCGACTTCACGTCCCGCGGTGCGCCCCGGTTGACGGCGATCCTCAGCCGGTACGTCGCCGTCGCCCCCGGCGTCAGCGTCTTCGCGCCGCTCTCGGGCCGCAGGCCCGCGCTCATGCCCGGGTCGCAGCCCGTCGCGACGAGCGGCACCGTCTCCCAGCCCCGTCCCGTCCGGTACTGACGCAGGGTCATGTCCTTGGGGGCCAGGGCGTGCCCGGTGCCGATGCCGACGGCGAAGTAGGAGGCGGCCAGGGCCGGGTACGCGCGGTCGGTGGTGTTCTTCACCGTCACGGTGACCTCGCGGCCCGTCCCGCCGCGCTGCAGCGTGGCGCCGCGCTGCCAGCCGGTCAGGACGACCTGGGGCCGGGTGGTAGTGGCGGTGCGGGCGGGGGCGCGGTAGGTGTGGCCGCGGCCGTCGGAGACGGAGGCGGCGACGGTCACGGTGCCGGGCCGGTCGAGGTCCTGCAGGCGCAGGGCGACGGTGTGCGGCTGCCGGGGGCCGGCCGTGGTGGCCGTCACGGGGAAGGTGAAGACGCCGTGGGTGGGCCGGCTGCCGCCGCCCGGCTTCGTGTCGAGGTCGACCCAGCGGTGGGTGGCCGTGTCGTAGCGCTGCACCGTCAGGGAGTCGGTGCTGAAGCCCTTGCTGTCGACGTCCAGGCGCACGGTGCCGCCCTTGGCGACGGGGGTGCGCAGGGTGACGCCGGAGGAGGACCACAGGCCGATGGGGAGCTGGCCGGGCAGGCTGTAGGAGATCTTGTCGGTGGCGGTGCCGGTCGCGGCGGGGGCGGGCGTCTCGCCCGCGAGGGGCGCGGTGGCGGCCTCGGCGGCGGCGCGCAGGGCGCTCGCGCTGTCGCCGCCGCAGGTCGGGCCCGCCGGGGCGGCGGCCGCCTGTCCGGGGGCAGTGGCGCCCACGGCGAGCGCCAGCCCGACCGCGAGCGCCGCCGCGCCTGTGGTCATGGCCCGGCGCCCTGCCGGTGCGCCGTGCCGCTGTGCGGGCTGTCGTGGCATTGTCCGCGTCATGTACCGCCCCCGCGTGGTGGGTTGTCTGTGCGGGCGCACGTGCGTGCGCCTCCGGCCTGTCAGAGGGCCTTCCCCACCCGATGGTTCCCCAAGCGGAACGGAATCGGTCTCAGTTCTCGCGCACTGCTCGGGCCCCGCGGAGATAAACCGCCCACGTGAGTGCCAGGCAGAGCACGTACAGGACGAGGAACGCCGTGTACGCCTGTTCTCCGGTGCCGTGGGCGAGGAAGGCCTGGCGGAAGGCGAGGTTGATCAGGACGCCGCCGAGGGCGCCGACGGCGCCGGCGATGCCCATGAGGGCGTTGGCGTGCAGGTGGGCGCGCGGTCCGGGCCGGTCCCGGTAGATGCCGGGGATCATCTTGTACGTCGATCCGTTGCCGGCGCCGCTGAGGACGAAGAGCAGCACGAAGCCGGTGAGGAAGAGCGGCAGCGAGCCGTCGCGGGAGGCGAGCAGGACGAGGCAGGTGCTCCCGGCCATGGCGAGGAAGGCGCAGAAGGTGACGCGGGCGCCGCCGAGCCGGTCGGCCAGGGCGCCGCCGACGGGCCTGGCCAGGGAGCCGAGCAGGGGTCCGAGGAAGGTCAGGCAGGCGGCGCGGACGGGGGTGGGGAAGTCGTGGGGGAACTGCACGAGCAGCACCTGTCCGAAGGCGAAGCCGAAGCCGATGAACGAGCCGAAGGTGCCGATGTAGAGCGTGGAGACGGCCCAAGCGTGGGGGTCGCGGGCCACCTCGCGCAGCGGGCTGCCCGGGGGCCGGGAGCGGGGCAGGTCGTCCATGCGCAGGGCGGCGGCGAGGGCGGCCAGGACGACCAGGGGGACGTAGAGCAGCGGCACCAGGCGGGGGTGGGAGGCGCCGGCGGTGGTCAGGACCAGCAGTCCGGCGAGCTGGACGACGGGGACGCCGAGGTTGCCGCCGCCGGCGTTGATGCCCAGGGCCCGCCCCTTGAGGCGTTGCGGGTAGAAGGCGTTGATGTTGGCCATGGAGGAGGCGAAGTTGCCGCCGCCGACGCCGGCCGCGGCCGCGAGCAGGAGCAGGGTGGCCGGGGAGACGCCGGGCCGCAGGAGCCAGCCGGTGAGCACCGTGGGCACCAGGAGCGCCAGGGCGCTGACGACGGTCCACCGGCGTCCGCCGAAGAGGGACACGGCGACGGTGTAGGGCAGGCGCAGCAGGGCGCCGACGAGGGTGGGCACGGCGGTGAGCAGGAACTTGCCGGCCGGGTCGATGCCGTACTCGGGCCCGAGGAAGAGGACGAGGACGGACCACATGCTCCACACCGAGAAGCCGATGTGTTCGCACAGGACCGAGTACACGAGGTTGCGGCGGGCGACGCGGGCGCCGGTGGCGTCCCAGAACGCCGGGTCCTCGGGGCGCCAGTCGGCGAGGGGGCGGGTGGGGCCGGTGGTGGCGGCCGGGCGGGTGTGCCCGACCGCGGGGAGAGAGGGGTTCGCGGTCATTCCCTCACGCTAGGAAGGGGCGGTTTCCCGCGAATGTGCTCCGGCGCTCGCCCGTGCTACGTCTTGCGCACAGGCTCGTGCCCGGGGTGTGAGGCGGACCGGCCACACGGGCAGGGCCGCGCCGGGCTCGTCCAGGCAGGCACCCGAGCGCAGGTCGAAGGCCTGCTTGTACATCGGCGAGATCACCACAGGTGCGCCGTCGCGGCTGCCGAGCAGTCCGCGGGAGATGACGTGGGCGCCGCTGAACGGGTCGCGGTTGCCGACGGCGTACACGGCCCCGCCGCGGTCGCGGAAGAGCGCCACCTGGCGGCCGGCGAGAAGGACGGCGACGCCGCGGCCGGTCTCGAGCGTCTCGTACGGGCAGGCCGGCAGCCACTGGTCGCCGGTGCGGATCTCCACGACGCCGCGTGTCACGCGCCCACCGCCTCGGGGGCGGGCACCGGGCGGATCTGGCCGCGCTCGGGCGTGAAGCGGATGGCGGGGTCGGGGGTGCCGGGGGCGTTGGCGAAGGACACGAAGCGGCGCAGCCGTTCGGGGTCGGCGAGGGTGGCGCGCCATTCGTCCTCGTAGGTGCGCACGTGGGCGGCCATGAGGGCGTCGAGGTCGGCGCAGATGCCGAGGCTGTCGTCGACGACGACGGCCCGCAGGTGCTCCAGGCCGCCGTCCATGCGCTCGATCCAGGCGGAGGTGCGCTCCAGGCGGTCGGCGGTGCGGATGTAGAACATCAGGAAGCGGTCGATGGTGCGCACGAGGGTGTCGTGGTCGACGTCGGTCAGCAGCAGGTCGGCGTGGCGGGGGGTGGTGCCGCCGTTGCCGCCGACGTAGAGGTTCCAGCCGGCGGAGGTGGCGATGACGCCGAAGTCCTTGCCGCGGGCCTCGGCGCATTCGCGGGCGCAGCCGCTGACGGCTGCCTTGATCTTGTGCGGGGAGCGCAGGCCGCGGTAGCGCAGTTCGAGCTCGATGGCGAGGGCGACGGAGTCCTGGACGCCGTAGCGGCACCACGTCTGCCCGACGCAGGACTTCACGGTGCGCAGGGCCTTGCCGTAGGCGTGCCCGGATTCGAAGCCGGCGTCGACCAGGCGGCGCCAGATGAGGGGGAGCTGGTCGACGGTGGCGCCGAACATGTCGATGCGCTGGCCTCCGGTGATCTTCGTGTAGAGGCCGAAGTCGCGGGCGATCTCGCCGATGGTGATCAGTCCCTCGGGGGTGATCTCGCCGCCGGGGACGCGGGGGACGACGGAATAGGAGCCGTTGCGCTGGAGGTTGGCGAGGAAGTGGTCGTTGGTGTCCTGCAGGGCGGCCTGTTCGCCGTCGAGGATGTGCACGGGGGCGCCGATGGCCGGGGCGAGGGAGGCGAGGATCGAGGCGACGACGGGCTTGCACACCTCGCAGCCCTCGCCGGTGCCGTGCTCGTCGACGAGCCGGCTGAAGGTGGTGATGCCCTTGGCGCGGACGATCTCGTACAGCTCGGCGCGGGTGTGGGTGAAGTGCTCGCACAGGCCGCGGGCGACCTCGGTGCCCAGCGCGGTGAGCTCCTCGGCGACGATGGTGCCGAGCGCTCCCACGCACGATCCGCAGCCGGTGCCGGCGCGGGTGCACTTCTTGACAGCGGCCACGTCACTGCAGCCGGAGGCGGTGACGGCGGCGCGCACGGCGGCCTTGGTGACGTTGTGGCAGGAGCAGATCACGGCCTCGTCGGGCAGGGCGACCGGACCGGCCTCGCCGGCGGTGGCCGCGGAGGCGGGCAGCACCAGCCGTTCGGGGGGCGCGGTCAGGACGGTGCGGGCGGCGGCCAGGGGCCGCAGGGTGTCGTACGCCGTGGTGTCGCCGACGAGGACGCCGCCGAGGAGGGCGCCGTCGGGGGCGACGACGAGCTTGCGGTAGACGCCGGCGCGGCTGTCGGCGTACAGGACGTCGAGGGCGCCCTCGGTCGTGCCGTGGGCGTCGCCGAAGCTGGCCACGTCGACGCCCAGGAGCTTGAGCTTGGTGGAGGTGTCGGCGCCGGTGAACTCGCGGGCGTCGCCGGCGAGGGCGGCCGCGGCGGTCTCGGCCATGGCGTAGCCGGGGCCGACCAGGCCGTAGACGCGGCCGTCGGCGGCCAGGGCGCATTCGCCGACGGCCCACACGTGCGCGTCGGCGGTGCGGCAGCGGGCGTCGACGACGATGCCGCCGCGTTCGCCGACGGGCAGGGCGCTGTCGCGGGCCAGGTGGTCGCGGGGGCGGATGCCGGCGGAGAAGACGACGAGGTCGGCGGCGAGGGTGCGGCCGTCGGAGAGGGCGAGTGCCGCGACCTCGCCGTCTTCACCGGCCTCGACGGCGCCGGCGGCGGCGTCGGTGTGGACGGTGACGCCGAGGTCCTCGATCCTGCGGCGCAGGGCGGTGCCGCCGCCGTCGTCGACCTGGACGGCCATCAGGCGGGGGGCGAACTCCACGACGTGGGTGTCCAGCCCGAGGGCCTTGAGCGCCCCGGCCGCCTCCAGGCCGAGCAGTCCGCCGCCGACGACGACGCCGGTGCGGGCGCCGGCCGCCCGTTCGCGGATGGCCTGGACGTCCTCCAGGGTGCGGTAGACGAAGCAGCCGGGCAGGTCGCGGCCGGGGATGGGCGGGACGAACGGCCGGGAGCCGGTGGCGAGGACCAGCTCGTCGTAGGGCAGGACGTGCCCGGAGGCGGTGGTGACCGTGCGGGCCGCGCGGTCGAGCGCGACGGCGGCGTCGGCCAGGCGCAGGTCGATGTCGTGCTCCTCGGCGAAGCCGGCCGGCCACAGCGACAGTTCCTCGGCGGTGGTGCCGGAGAACCAGGAGGTCAGGTGCACCCGGTCGTAGGCGGGGCGCGGTTCCTCGGCGAGGACGGTGATCCGCCACTTGCCGGGGGCGCGTTCGGTCAGCGCCTCCAGGAAGCGCTGGCCGGCCATGCCGTGGCCGACGAGCACCAGGCGCCGTCGGGTGTCCGTCACGAGGGGGCTCCTTCCGTGATGAGCAACTGCAGGGGGTCCGGCGGGGCGCTCTCGCCGCGCTCGAAGGCGCCGGTGAGCTCGCCGACTGCGCTGAGGTCGCCGACGAGGATCGCGCCGACGAGGGCGTCGCCGCGCAGCACGAGCTTCTTGTAGGTGCCGCGGGTGGCGTCGGTGAGCCGGACGGTGTCGGTGTGCGGGGCGTCGCCGCGCGGGTCGCCGAAGGAGGCGACGTCCAGCTCGCCGCCGGCCGTGCTCAGCCGGAACCGGGCGGGGGCCGCCGCGGCCGGGCGGGCGGCCGGGTCGTGGCCGCCGAGACGGGCGGCCAGGACGTCGGCCTGGGTGAAGGCGGTCTCGGCGTCGGTGCCGGTGGTGCCGCGGTGCTCGGCGCAGTCGCCGAGGGCGTACACGCCGGGCGCGGAGGTGGCCAGGCGGTCGTCGACGACGACGCCGGTGCGCACGGCGAGCCCGGCGGCGCGGGCGAGGGCGGTGCGGGGGCGGGCGCCGCAGGCGAGGAGGACGAGCTCGGCGGGGAGCACCTGGCCGTCGTCCAGCCCTACCCCGGTGACGTGGTCGGGGCCGGTCAGGGCGGTGGCCGTCCGCCCGGTGTGCACGCGGACCCCGCCGGCCTCCAGGTGCCGGCGCACGGTGGCGGCACCCGGCGCGTCGAGGTGACGCGGGATCAGGTGGGGGGCGCGCTGCACCAGCTGGACGCGCAGTCCGCGGGCGGCCAGGGCGTGGGCGGTGCCGGTGCCCAGCGCTCCCCCGCCGACGACGACGGCGGTGCGCCCGGGGGCGGCGTCGGCGGCCAGGTGCCGGCAGTCGGCGAGGGTGCGCAGCAGGTGCACGCCGGCCTTGAGGGCGGGGGGCGTGTCGTGGCGGGCGGCGGGGGCCACGAGGGTGCCGGGGTCGGCGCCGTGCCGGGCGGAGGCGGTGGCGGAGGCAGTGGCGGTGGCCGGCGCCGGGACGGGGCGAGGTGCGGGGCGGTACAGGTCGCGGACGGGCGGCAGAATCGGTTCGGCGCCGGTGGCCAGGACCACGGCGTCGTACGCGGGCGTCGCCCCGGCGGCCGTGCGCAGCACGCGGGCGGCCGGGTCGAGGGCCAGGACCGGGGTGGCCGTGTGCACGGTGGCGGCGCCCGTGGGCAGGGCCAGGGAGGCGCCGGCGTAGCCGCCGGCCAGCAGGGCGGGCAGCAGGCCGCGGTGGTAGGGCCGGTCGGGCTCGGCGCCGTACAGGACGACGTCCACCGCGCCGGGCCCGGCCAGCTCGTGCACGCGCCGGGCGAACCGCGCGGCGGCCATGCCCGCGCCCACGACGGCGATGCGGCGCGGTGTCATGCCGCCTCCCCGGCCCCGGTGCGAGCGGTGTCCGCCTTCGTCACGCGGACCGCGCAGACCTTGAACTCGGGCATGTGCGAGACGGGGTCGAGGGCGGGGTTGGTCAGGTTGTTGGCGCTGCCCTCGCCGGACCAGTGGAAGGGCATGAAGACGGTGTCGGGCCGGATGGCGTCGGTGACGCGGGCGGGGGCCGTGGCGGTGCCGCGCCGGCTGGTCACGGTGAGCCGGTCGCCGTCGGTCACGCCCAGCCGTGCCGCGAGGCGGGGGTGCAGTTCGACGAAGGGTCCGGGGGCGGCCCGGTTGAGGGCGGGGCTGCGCCGGGTCTGGGCGCCGCTCTGGTACTGGGCGAGGACGCGCCCGGTGGTCAGCAGCAGCGGGTAGGCGTCGTCCGGCTCCTCGGCGGCGGGCCGGTGGGAGACGTCGGCGAACCGGGCCCGGCCGTCGGGGGTGGCGAAGCGGTCCAGGAACAGCCGGGGCGTGCCGGGGTGGTCCTCGCCCGGGCAGGGCCAGAAGACGCCGTCCTCCTGCTCGATGCGCTCGTAGGTGATGCCCGCGTAGTCGGCGGCACCGCCCGCCGAGGCGCGGCGCAGCTCGGCGAAGACCTCGCGCGCGGTGGTGGGGAAGCCGTCGGGGTGGCCGAGCCGGGCGGCGAGGCCGTGCAGGGCGTCGAGGTCGGTGCGCACGCCCGCGGGCGGCGGCACGGCGGCCCGGCGCAGGACGACCCGGCCTTCGAGGTTGGTCATCGTGCCGGTCTCCTCGGCCCACTGGGCCGAGGGCAGGACGACGTCGGCGAGTTCGGCGGTCTCGGAGCGCACGACGTCGCACACCACCAGGTGGTCCAGGGCGCGCAGGCGTTCGGTGATGCGGGGGGCGTCCGGGGCGGAGACGACGGGGTTGGATCCCATGAGGAGCAGGGCGCGCACGCCGCCCGGGGTGCCGAGGCCGGCCAGCAGTTCGTACGCCGAGCGGCCCGGGCCGGGCAGGTCGGCGGGGTCGACGCCCCAGACGGCGGCCACGTGGGCGCGGGCTGCGGGGTCGGTCAGCGAGCGGTAGCCGGGCAGCTGGTCGGCCTTCTGGCCGTGTTCGCGGCCGCCCTGGCCGTTGCCCTGTCCGGTCAGGCAGCCGTACCCGCTGCCGGGCCGGCCGGCGCGGCCGGTGGCCAGGCACAGGTTGATCCAGGCCCCGACGGTGTCGACGCCCTTGCTGTGCTGTTCGCCGCCGCGCGCGGTGAGCACCATGGCGGTGGGCGCGTCGCAGAACAGGTCCACCGCTCGCCTCATCTGCCCCACGGGTATCCCGGTGAGGGCCTCCACGCGTTCGGGCCAGTGGGCCATGGCGGCGGCCCGGGCGTGCGCGAAGCCCGTCGTGCGCCGGGCGACGAAGTCCTCGTCCACCCGGCCCCGGGCGATCACCAGGTGCAGCAGGCCCAGCGCGAGGGCGAGGTCCGTGCCGGGCGCGGGCCGCAGGTGCAGGTCGGCCAGCTCCGCGGTGCGGGTGCGGCGCGGGTCGACGACGATCAGGGTGCCGCCGGCCTCGCGCAGTTCGCGCAGGTGGCGCAGGGCGGGCGGCATGGTGTCGGCGGGGTTCGCCCCGACGAGCACGAGGCAGCCGGTGCGCGCGACGTCGGCCAGCGGGAACGGCAGCCCCCGGTCCACGCCGAACGCCGCGCGCTGCGCGGCCGCGGCCGACGACATGCAGAAGCGGCCGTTGTAGTCGATGTGCGGCGTGCGCAGCACGACCCTGGCGAACTTGCCCAGCAGATACGCCTTCTCGTTCGTCAGGCCGCCTCCCCCGAAGACCCCGGCCGCCTCGCGGCCGTGCCGCCGCGCCGCCTGCGCCAGTCCCCGCGCGGCCCGGTCGAGGGCCTCCTCCCACGTCGCCGGGCGCAGCGGGTCCGTACGCCGGTCGCGCACCAGCGGCGTGGTGAGCCGCACCGAACCGGCGAGGGTGTCCGCGGCGTTGCTGCCCTTGCCGCACAGGGCGCCCAGGTTGACGGGGAAGCCGGGCCGCTCCTCCACCGCCACGCCGGGCGCGTCCGGCCCGGCCGCGGCCACGCGGCGCAGGCACATGCCGCACTGCAGGGCGCAGTACGGGCAGTGGGTGTCGGTGGGGGGTGGGGGTTCGGTCATGCCACGAGGCTCGCCCGCCCCGGTTACCGTCGCACGACGGCCGTGTTTCGCACACCGCACATGCCGCGCACCGCCGTGGGCTGCCGTTGTGCGCAGCACGACACACGCCCGTAGGGAAACGGGCGTCGCACTAACGTGCCTGTGATGTCTGTGCAATGAGCTCTTAATGCCCGCCCGCGAGCCTCGTCGCATGAGCACAGCGACATCCGCGGCCCCGCCGCCCCCGGGGCCGCTGACCGGCTTCACGGTGGGCGTCACCGCGGACCGGCGGCGCGAGGAACTCACCGCCCTCCTCGGCCGCCGCGGCGCCACCGTCGTGGCCGTACCGGCCCTGCGCATCGTCACGCTGTCCGACGACGCGCTGCTGCGCCGCGCCACCGAGGAGTGCCTGGCCGGCCTCGACTACGTGATCGCCACCACCGGGGTCGGCTGGCGGGGCTGGATGAGCGCGGCGGAGGGCTGGGGCCTGGGCGGCGCGCTGGTCACCGTCTGCCGGCAGGCCGCCCTGGTCAGCCGCGGCCCCAAGGCGGCGGGCGCGCTGCGCGCCAGCGGGCTGCGCGAGACGTACGCGCCCGAGTCGGAGGCCCTCGACGACGTCCTGGCCTGGCTGCTCGCCAAGGACCTGCGCGGCCGCCGGATCGCCGTGCAGGAACACGGCGGCGCCCTGCCGGAGTTCACCGCGGCGCTGCGGGAGCGCGGGGCGCACGTGGTGGCGGTGCCGGTCTACCGCTGGGGCCCGCCGCAGGACCCCGGTGCGCTGCGCCGGCTCGTGGAACAGACCGCACGGCGGGAGGTGCACGCGCTGCCGTTCACCAGCGCGCCGGCCATCGAGGCGTTCCTCGCGGCGGCGCAGGAGAGCGGGCGTCGGGCCGAGGTGCTCGACGCCCTGCGGGGGGAGGTGCTGTCGGTGTGCATCGGCCCGGTGTGCGCCCGGCCGCTGCTGGCGGCGGACGTGCCGTGCGTGTGGCCCGACCGCGGGCGGCTCGGCGCGCTGGTGCGCACGCTCGTCGCGGAACTGACCGTGCGCGGCCGGCGCGAGATCCCCACCGCGGCCGGCCCGCTGGTCCTGCAGGGGGCGGCGGTCCTGGCCGGCGGTACGGCGCTGCGGCTGCCCCCGGTGCCGGCGGCGGTCCTGCGGGCACTGGCCGAACGGCCGGGGACGGTGCTCAGCCGCGGTGAGCTGCTGCGCGCGGTGTGGGGCGGGGGCACCTCGCCCGGCCCCGGGGCCGGTGGGCGCTCGCGGGTGCCCGACGAGCACGCCGTGGAGGCGGCGGTGGGCCGGCTGCGCGGGGCGCTGGGGGCGCACGGGGCCGTGGTGCAGACGGTGACGAAGCGCGGGTACCGGTTGGCGGTGGCGCCGTGAGCGGCACCGTGGCGGCCGTACCCATCGGGCGCGCCCCGGCGCGTGGTCTGCCCGCGAACCGGCTGCAGTTGCTGGCCGTCGCCCACGGCACGCGCGACGAGCGCGGGATGGCCGTGATGCGGGAGCTGGTGGGACGCGTCGCCGGTCTGCGGCCCGAGGTGGACGTGCGACTGGCGTGCGTCGGGCTGGCGGCGCCCTCGGTGACGGACGCCTTGGGGCGGCTGCGGGGGGACGTGGTGGTCGTACCGCTGCTGCTCGGTACCGGGTACCACCTGCGGCACGACATTCCGCGGGCCCTGGAGCAGGCGCCCTGGGTACGGGCGCGGCTGGCGCCGGCGCTCGGGCCGGATCCGCTGCTGGCGCACGCCCTCGCGGGGCGGCTGGCCGAGGCGGAGGCGCGCCGCCCCGGCGCGGGCGGCGGGCCCGTCGTACTGGCCGCGGCCGGTTCGGCCGAGCCGGCCGCGCAGGCCGCCGTGGCCGGGACGGCGGACCTTCTCTCGGCGCGCATCGGGCGGCCGGTGGTGCCCGCCGGCCTGGCCGGCAGCGGGCCCACCCCGGCCCGGGCGGTCGCCGAGCTGCGGGCGGCGGGCCACGAGCGGGTGAGCGTGGCCCGCTACCTCCTGGGCCCGGGCCACTTCGCGCGGGCCGCGGCCGGCGCGGGCGGCTGCGTGCTCACCGAGCCGCTGGGCGCCCACGAGGCGGTGGCCCGTCTGGTGCTGCGCCGTTACGACGAGGCGGCGGCCACCGCCTGAGCTGGCGTCAGTGGCCGCGCAGCTGCTCCATCTCGCGCCGGTCGCGCTTGGTCGGGCGGCCGGTGCCGCGGTCGCGTACGCCGACGGGGGCGACGGCCTCGCGGGGCGGGGGCGGCGGGCTGTTGTCCACGTAGCACTCGGCGGCGACCGGGGCGCCGACGCGCTTGCGCACCAGTTGCTTGACGACCACGATCCGTTCGCGGCCGGCCTGCCGCAGCCGTACCTCGTCGCCGGGCTTGACCGTCTGGGCCGGCTTGGCGCGCTCGCCGTTGAGCCGGACGTGGCCGGCGCGGCAGGCGGTGGCGGCCAGCGAGCGGGTCTTCGTCAGGCGCACGGACCAGATCCAGCTGTCGATCCGTACGGGGCTCTCGTCGTTCTGCACACCTCCACTGTATGGCCGGTATGCGTCTGCGGGAGGGCCGCCCCGGAGTGACGGTGGTTGACTTCTGCACCTCCCCGTGCGAATTGATGACGTGTTCATATCAATCCACTCCCGTTCGAAGGGAGCACGGCGATGAACACCTCCACCCCCACCGGGACACCGCGCCGCGCCCGCCACGCCGCCGGCGCCGCCCTCACCGTCGCCCTGGCGGCCGCCGGTCTGGGGCTGGGCGCCCCGCCCGCCGCGGCCGACACCGTCACCGTGGGCTACACCTGCACCGGCCCCGGCGCGCCCGGCGACGTGCAGACCCTCGCCCTGACGGTGAACGCGCCGGCCAGCGTCCCGCAGGGCGGGACGGCGGAGCTCACGCTGTCGGCGAGCACCAACCTGAGCGTGCCCATCGACGTACCGGCCCGGGCCGTGACCGCGGAGCTCGACCTCACCCTCGGCGGAACCGCCTCCGGCACCGCGACGGCGACCGGCTTCACCAACGACCAGGCCGTACCCAGCGGTTCGGGCGTGACCCTGACCGGCGGCACGGCCTCGGTGCGGCTGGACGCCGCCGGCACGGCCACGTTCACGCCCGGCACCGCCAGGATCCACGTCTTCGGGGTGACCGTGGAGTGCGCCGTCGACGGCACGGCGCCCGTGGCCGCCAGCACGGAGGTGACCGCGGGGGGTTAGGTCGTGCCCCGTAGGGGCGCGGGGAACTGCGCGACAAGCCACGACGCAGCCGCAGGGGAAATGCCGGGCTTCGCCCGGCCCCCGGGACGGCGTGTCGACTGCGGGCCGTCGGTGGCCGATCGCGCAGTTCCCCGCGCCCCTATGGGGCGCTCAGGCCGGGGAGAGGGCGGCGGCGCCGAAGGAGACGTCGAAGCGGTCGCACCAGATGCTCACGCTGCGGTAGCGATGGAGGTCCAGGCCCGCGGGCAGGGCGTAGTTCTGGTCGCCCTTGTTCCCCTTCAGGCTGCCGAGGTCGACGTGGGCGCCGTCGTCGAAGACGAACCAGCCGTCCCGGCCCTCCTTCACGGGGGCGTCGCTGACCAGGACGTGGAGAGCCGGGCCGTTGCTGGTGCTCAGCCCCTCCAGCCGCAGGGTCCGGCTGCCGTCGGGCAGCTGCAGGATCCGTACCGTGCCGCTGGTCGCGTGCTCGTGGCTGATCAGGCGCCCCGTCGCCAGCGTGCGCGGCGCCCCGCCGGACGCGGCGGCCGGTGCGGACTCCCGCACCGTCTCGTCCACCCACAGCTTCCACGGCTGGAACCAGTAGGCACCCAGCCCCGCCAGCACGAGGGCCACGGCCAGGCCCCCGAGGACCAGTGGCCTGGTCAGCAGTCGTCGTACGCGTCCCATGTCATCCGCCTTCCGCAGCCGTCGTGCTCTGCCCCCTCAACGGCCGGGCACTCGCGGGGGATCCCGGATCCGGGGCCGGGTTCAGGGCAGCGTGAGGATGCGCGGGCCGTCGTCGGTGATGGCGACGGTGTGCTCGATGTGGGCCGCGCGGGTGCCGGTGGCCGTGCACAGGGTCCAGCCGTCGGGGGCGACGCGGCACTCGTCGAGGCCGCCGGCGATGAGCATGGGCTCGATGGCGAGCACCAGACCGTGCCGCAGGCGCAGGCCCCGGCCGGGCAGGCCCTGGTTGGGGACGTGGGGGTCCTCGTGCATGCTCCGGCCGATGCCGTGGCCGCCGAAGTCGGTGACCATGCCGTAGCGGGCGCCGCGCGCGACGGCGCCGATGGCGTGGGAGATGTCGCCGATGCGGTTGCCGGGAACGGCGGCGGCTATGCCGGCCTCCAGTGCCCGGCGGGTGGTGGCGATCAGGGCCTCGTCCGCCGGGTCCGCCGTACCGATGACGAAGCTCGTGGCCGCGTCGCCGGCCCAGCCGTCGAGCACGGCACCGCAGTCGATGCTGACCAGGTCGCCGTCGCGCAGCCGGTAGCCGTCCGGGATGCCGTGCACGATCGCGTCGTTGACCGACGCGCAGATGACGGCCGGGAAGGGCACGGGGGCGAAGGAGGGGCGGTAGCCGAGGAACGGGGAGGTGGCCCCGGCCCGCTCGAGGACGCCGCGGGCCACCTCGTCGAGTTCCTTCAGGGCGACGCCCACGTCCGCCGCCTCGCGGACGGCGGCGAGCGCGTGGGCGACGACGCGCCCGGCCTCCCGCATGGCCTCCAGCTCGCCGTCCGTCTTGATCTCCACCATGTTCCGACTCCCCTCCGCGCCAATTCTTATACCGGTATGAGTATCACGGCATTAGTATCACGGTCATGGTGAGAACCCCTCTGACCCCCTGGGAACGGCAGCGCGGCGAGGAACTGGGCCGGCTGCTGCGCGAGGCCCGCGGCGGCCGCAGCATGGTGGAGGTGGCGGCCCGTGCCGGGCTGTCCTCCGAAACCCTGCGGAAGATCGAGACCGGGCGGGCGCCGACGCCGGCGTTCTTCACGATCTCGGCGCTGGCGCACGCCCTGGGGCTGTCGCTGGACGCCCTGGCGCAGGCGTGCGCCGACGTGCCGGACCCGGCGGGTGAGGCAATGACGGCATAAGGACACGAGGACACAGGGGCGCGGAATCGGCCTTTCGGCCGAGAAGCGGTGGGCCGGGTGCCGCCTAGCCTGGGGGCCATGTACCGGACCCGAGCCCTCGTCGGCCGGACCGCCGCCGTGCTGCGCCTGCTGGAGCGGCACGCGGACGACGGTGTCACCGGCCGCTTCGTGACCAGCACCCTGAACCTGCCCGCCCGCACCGCCCTGGAGCTCCTGCTGAGCCTGGAGGCCGAGGGGCTGATCCGGCGGGATCCGCGCAGCGGCGCCTTCCGCCCGGCCCGCCCGGCCTACGCCTGCGCGCCCGCCGCGGACTGCAACGATCTGCGCGCCTGCGCCATGAACTGGGCGGACCGGCTGGCCGCGCACAGCGGCATGAGCGTGCGCCTGGCCGTGCCGCACCCGGCCGGGGCGCAGGTCGTCCACCACGTCTTCCGCCCGGACAACAGCCCGCAGCGCCTGGCGACGGGGCAGCTGTGCCCGCCCGGCGGGGCGCTGGCCAGGGCGCTCGCCGCGCCGCACGACGGGCGGTACGTGTACGCCGCCGACCCCGGCGACCCGGGCGAGGCTTCCTTGGCCACCGCACTGCCGTGCCCCGGGCCGGAACCATCGGCCGCGGCCCTGTGCGTGACGGGCGCGCGCCGGTCGCTGTCCCCGCAGACCCCCGGCAGCGCCCACTACCGCACGCTCCTGCGCGAGGCGGCGACGGCGATCAGGGCGGATCTCCGGACCTCACCGGTCCCGCGCCCCGCTTGAGCGACCGTCAGCGCACGAGGCGGGAGACGATGCCCAGGTGGTTCGGCGCGAGCAGCGGCGATATCGACTCCTCGCCGATCACCAGGGCCGTACGGGCCCTGCCGTCGGCGAGCTGCAGTGCGGTCAGCGGGAGTCCGGTGCAGGGACACGGATGCCGGCGGCCCGCAGCTTGCTCTCGACGAGCGCGGCCAGCCGGGCCGAGGCCGGCGCCTGTTCTGCGGTGTGTTGGGTGATCAGCTTGTACCGGGTCGCGGCCTGGGTGCGGGCTTGCAGGCTGGTCACGATCTTCAGTTGTGCGGGGTTGGCGAGGTAGTGATCGGCCATGGCAGTGGCGAGTTCGGCGATGCGGGGATCGTCCGGTTCCCAGGCCGCAGCTTCGGCGGCACGCTTGCTCAAGGCGACGAACCGGTGGTCTTCGAGGGCGTGCTCGACGTGCGTGAGGTAGTCGTCGAAGCCCTCGGGGACCAGGGCCCTGGCCAGCACCCACCCCTCCCGGGCGGCGGCCACCTCGTCGGCGGTGAAGCCGAGGCCGGGCATCCGCTCCAGCAGCGCCACCGCACGGTCGGGCAGCAGCGCCCGGTTGCCGTCGGCGAGCCGGTGCAACGTGTCACGCCGCGCGGTCAGCTCATCGATCCGTTCGGTGAGCTGTCGCTCGACGTCGGCGAGCGCGGCGGTGAACGACGCGGTGTCGGCGTCGAGCAGAGGCTCGATCTCGGCCAGCGGCACGCCCGCTGCGGCAAGGGTCCGGACCTGCACCAGTCGCAACAACTGGGCGGATCCGTACCTCCGGTAACCGGAGCTGTCGCGTTCGGGCTCCTCGACCAGGCCCAGTTTGTGATAGTGCCGCACCGTTTTGACCGTGACGCCGGCGAATGCCGCCGCCTGCCCGATCGTGACTCCGTTCCTCATCTGCTCAGCCTGCCTCATGCTCGAGCCCGGCTGCGCATGCGTACACCGCGGCCGAGTACGTGGGCAGGCCGCGCCGAACTCGGTGAGCCGGCACGGCCCTGGTTCGCGTTCAGCCCGTCGGCTGAGCCGGATCGGCCTTCCCGCCGCAGAACACCTCGTCGACGAGCCGCTGTACGGCTTTCTGAAAGGGCACGGCCAGCGACAGCGCAGCGTCGTCCACGTAGTTCAGCGCGGCGGTGAGGGTCGTGCTGCCATCGGGCGTGCTGAACATCATCGCCGCATGCCCCGCGGCGCCGCCGTTGTGGGTGACGACGGTGCCACCGCGGCCCGTGTCCTGCACGAACACCCCCAGGCCGTAGCCCATGTTCGGGATGGGCGTCGGGCGCGGCGTGCACATCTCGGCCAGCAGTTCGGCCGGCAGGAGCTCGCCGCTCATCAGTGCGGAGATGAAGGTGTGCAGGTCGCGGGTGGTCGAGATCATGTCACCGCCGCTGGAGATCCAGGAGGGGTTGTGGCGGGTGACGTCGACGGTCTTCTCCTGCCCGCCGTCCTCGTACCGGTAGTAGGCGTGGGCGTGCGGCTCGGGGACGTCGGTCCGGGTGGTCGGTGCCATGGTGCCCGTCAACCCGAGCGGCCCCAGGATCAGCCGCTGCATCTCCTGGGCGACCGGGCGGCAGGTGATCTTCTCGATCAGCAGCCGGGCCAGCACGTAGTTGGTGTTGGAATAGCTCCAGCCCGCTCCCGCCTCGAACCGTGCCGGCTTGGACAACGCCAGCCGCACCAGGTCCTCCGGCTGGTAGGTCGTGAATCGGTTGTCCACCCACTCCTTGCCCGCTGTGGTGGCGGGGATCCCCGGTGCGAACGTGCCGTCGTCGTAGTACTCGCCGGTGAAATTGAAGATTCCGCTGGTGTGCTGCAGCAGCATCCGTACCGTGATCCGCTCGTCCAGCCCGAACTCGGGCAGGTAGTCCGCCACCGGCTTGTCCAGCCCGATCCTGCCCTCGGCCACCAACTGCAGCACCAGGGTCGCGGTGAACGTCTTGGTGTTGCTGCCGATCCGGACGTGCCCGTCGACAGGCGGTTCGGCAGTCTCACCGAGCTTGCTCACCCCGGCGCTGCCAACCCACTCGCCCCGCTCGTCGTGCACGCGCAGCGTTATCCCGGCGATACCGGAATCGACGATCTCTTCGAGGGCCTGCCGCAGCTCCGGACGATCGTGCCCGGCAGCAGCCACCGGCACGGTCCCGCTGTCCGCACTGGCTGCCCCGGCGGCGCCGAGGGCCGCGGTGATCTTGCGGGCCATCTCGGCTGTCGCAGGGTTGAGTCTGCCCTGCGCCTGGGTCTGGGCGGCTGCCTCTACAGCGACGAGGACGGTGTTGCGGAAGTTGCCGGCCTCGGCCGGGTCCTGCTTCTCGAGCAGGATCACCGCTGCGGTGAGGGCCGGCAGTACCTGGTCGGCGAGTGCGGCGACGGTCTTTCCCGTCGACTCGATGTTCTTCGACTTCGTCGCAAGTATGTGTCCGACCAGGCCGGTCGCCGACGTCAGGGCGGTGGAGGCGTTCGTGGCGGCCTTGTGGGGTGTGCCAGTGGCGGCCATCAGCGACACCGCGCCGTACGCGGCGGTCCGCAGGATGCTCTTGTCCCGGTCGCTCAGCGTGATGGACATGGTGGTTCACTCCTTGACTCTGTTGTCGCGGGGGTCGGCGTTGCGCCGTTGCGACGAGCTTCCACCCTGACCCAAGGTCAACCTCAACCGTGATCTGGCTCATAGTCACTTTCCAGCGGCGGGCGAGGACGCCTACGGGCGTCCCACCCAACCCGGACGAGGCCGCTACGAGAAACGGACCGGGGTGGGTCGTGACCTCGATCGAGCGGACCGGCGCGCCGGCGCAGGCCGTCACCCGCGGCGGAAGCGCTCCCGGTAGGCGGCCGGGGAGACGCCCGTCTCGCGGACGAAGGCGCGGCGCATCGTCTCGACCGTGCCGAAGCCGCACTGGCCGGCGATGGTGTCGACGGTGCCGGCCGTGCTCTCCAGCAGCGTGCGGGCCGCGGCGACCCGGGCGCGCTCGACGTAGGCGCCGGGACTGATGCCGATCTGCTGGCTGAAGAGCCGGCTGAAGTGCCGCCTGCTCATCCCGAGCCGGGCCGCGAGCGCCGGGACGGACAGGTCGCCGTCGGGGTGGGCGTCGATGTCCTCGACGAGGTCGCGCAGGGCGCCGCCGCGCGGCGGGTCGCGCCGGGTCCAGGTGCTGAACTGCGACTGCCCGCCCGGGCGCTGCATGAAGACGACCAGGTGCTTGGCGACGGCACGGGCCGCCTCGGGGCCGAAGTCGTCCTCCAGCAGGGCGAGGGTGAGGTCGATGCCGGCGGTGACGCCGGCCGAGGTGAGCACGTGGCCGTCGCGCACGAAGATGGCGTCGGGCTCGACGGAGACGGCCGGGTAGGCGGCGGCCAGGTCGGCGCAGGAGGCCCAGTGGGTGGTGGCCCGGCGCCCGTCGAGCAGGCCGGCCTCGGCGAGGACGAAGGCGCCGGTGCACACGGAGCCGGTGCGCCGGGCGCCGCCGGCGAGCCGGCGGACGTGCCGGACCAGGTCGCCGTCGGAGGCCGCGACGGGGTAGCCCCGGCCGCCGGCCACGACGAGCGTGTCCGGCGGTTTGCGCACCCGGGCGAGGTCCGCCGAGACACCGAGCCGGGTGCGGGCCGTGGTGGTGACCGGGCGGCCGCCCACCGAGGCCAGCCGCACCCGGTAGCCGGGCTCCGCCTCGTACTCGGCCCGGTCGAAGACGTCCAAGGGCCCGGCCACATTGAGCAATTGCACTCCGTCGTACACGACGATCAGCACGTCGCGGGTCTCCGCCTTACCGCTCACATCCCGCATCATCCGCGACGGGCGCGGGCCCCACGGCCGAACGGGTCAACCATCACCTTTATGGAGTAATGTCCTTTTTTCTGCGCATAAGACGGTTGCGAAGGGCGGCCGGCCCCCTAGGGTGGGAAACCACCATGACGCGAGATCCCTCCCCCGCCCCGCTCCCCCGCAGCGCGCGCTCGCTCGTCATGGCCGCCTACGCGCTTCTGGCCGCGGCCGTGGCCATGGACCTGGCCACCAACCCCGACCTCACCTTCTCCCCCGTGCTGGCCACCGCCCCCGTGCTCGCCAGCATCGGCACCCGGCGCCCCCGCGTCCCGCTGCTCACCGGCCTGCTGGCCCTCGTGATCGTCGCGCCGCTGGCCCTGGCCGACCCCGAGGTCGCGCTGCCGGTCCACCTGACCGCCGCCGCCACCGTGCTCGCCATCACCTGCGTCTCCACCGCCAACGTCGTGCTGATCTCGACCAGGGAACGGCAGCTGCTGCAGACCCGTTCGGTCGCCGAGGCCGCCCAGCGCGCCCTGCTGCGCCCCGTCCCCGAGCGCATCGGGGGCCTGCGGGTCGCGGTGCGCTACGTCGCGGCCGCCGCCGAGGCCCGCGTCGGCGGCGACCTGTACGAGGTGCTGGCCACCCCGTACGGGGTACGGATCCTCCTGGGCGACGTACGCGGCAAGGGGCTCGGCGCCGTCGAGACGGCCACCGACGTGCTGGGCACCTTCAGGGAGGCGGCCCAGGTCGAGCCCGGTCTGGAGACCGTCGCCCAGCGGCTCGACGCCACCGTCGTACGGCGCCGGGCGACCGAGGAGTTCGTGACGGCGGCCCTCGTGGAGGTGCCCACCGGCGGTGGGCCCGCGCACCTGGTCAACTGCGGGCACCTGCCGCCGCTGTTGTGGCGCGGCGGGCAGGTCACCGAGGTCGAGTCGCCGGTGCCGGATCCGCCGCTGGCCCTGCGCCACCTGGTCGAAGGGCCGTGCCACCGCATCCGGTTCGGCTTCGCGCCGGGGGACGTCCTGGTGCTCTTCACCGACGGCGTGACCGAGGCCCGCGACGCCTCGGGCCACTTCTACCCGCTGCGCGAGCGCCTGGCGGCGATGCCGCACCTGTCCCCCGACGCGCTGGCCGCCCGCCTGCTGGCCGACCTCCTCGCCTACGCGGGCGGCGCTCTCGGCGACGACGCCGCCCTCCTGGTGGTGCGCCGCGAACGCTGACCGGGCCGGCCGTCGTCAGGACGCCGTGGTGACGCCCGTCGCCCGCAGCACCTCGGCCTCCTTCTCCGGGTCCAGGCCCACGTACGGCCGGTCGGGGCGCTGCGGTGCCACGCCGCCGACCCCTCGCAGCCAGGACCAGGTGTCGGCCACCGTCTCCTCGACGGGCCGGCAACGCAGGCCGGAGGCGAGGGCCTTGCCGACGCCGATGCGGTGGATGCCGTCGTACAGGTCCCCCGGGGGCAGCCACACCGGCAGGTCCGTCCAGGGGCCGATGCCCGCGGCCAGGATCGGCTCCGGGTCCGTCCAGTGCAGCCCGGCGGTGCTGCCGACGGCGCGGGCGCAGGCCTCCAGGAACCCGCCCATCGTCGTGTGGCCCGACCGGCTGACCAGGTTGTACGGGCCGCCGAGGCCGCGGGCGGCGGCGTCCAGCATCCACACGGCCAGGTCGCGGGCGTCGATGTACTGCAGGGCGGCGTCGCGCGGGCCGGGGGCCAGCACCGGACCGCCGCGGGCCAGGCGCCCCAGCCACCACGGCAGGCGGCCGATGTTCTCGTACGGGCCGAGGATCAGCCCGGCCCGCACCAGCAGCGCGCGGTCGCCGAAGTACTGTGCGGCGGCGAGTTCGCCGCCGCGCTTGGCCTGCGCGTAGTCCACCTCTCCGGCGTCGGGCGAGCCGTCGACCAGCGGCGCGTCCTCGGCCAGGCCCGCCGCCCGCGGGTGGCGGTAGACCGAGCAGGAGGACACGTACACGTACGTCCCCACCCGCCCCGCGAGCAGCCGTGCCGCGTCGCGCACGGCGGACGGCGCCGCGGACCAGGTGTCCACGACGGCGTCCCACTCCCCTTCCGCGAGGGCGGCAAGGCCGCCCTCGGCCGTGCGGTCGCCCAGCAGGACGCGGGCCCCCTTCGGCGCCTCGTGCCGCCCGCGGTTCAGGAGCGTGACGTCCCAACCGCGCGCCAGTGCCTCTTCCGTGACTGCACGTCCGACGAATTCCGTGCCACCCAATACCAGAAGTCTCATGCAGGCGACCCTGCCGGGCGTACGCCGTCCGGGGGAACCCTCGCACGCTCTCGGCGGAATCGCCCAGGGCGTACAGCGCGTCCGCGACCCCGGGCGCGCCTTCCGCCGCCGGGTGGCCGGCCCGGCGGACAATACGGTCGCCGTCCACCGACCGGCCGCCGAGGAGGCGCATGCACCGCAGCTGGAGCACCGAGGACATGCCCGCCCAGCAGGGCCGGCTGGCCGTGGTCACCGGAGCCACCGGGGGCATCGGCTACGTCACGGCCCGGGAGCTGGCCCGGGCGGGGGCCGAGGTGCTGGTGACCGGCCGGGACGCGGGCCGGGCGCGGCGCGCGGCGGAGCGGATGGCCGCGGAGGCGCCCGGCGTGCGGGTCCGCCCCGACCTGCTGGACCTGGCCGACCTGGCCTCGGTCGCCGGGTTCGCGCAGCGCATGGAGCACGCCGGGCGGCCGGTCGACCTGCTGGTCAACAACGCCGGAGTGATGGCGATCAGGCACCGGGAGACCAGCAAGGACGGCTTCGAGCTCACCTTCGCCACCAACCACCTGGGGCACTTCGCGCTCACCGGCCGCCTGCTGCCGTTGCTGCTGGCCGCGCGGGCGCCGCGGGTGGTGACGGTGTCCGCCTCCCTGGCCCGCAGCCCGATGGCCGAGCTGTCCGACCCGCAGAGCACGCACCGCTACCACCCCATGGCGGCCTATGCGAAGTCCAAGCTCGCCGGCGTGCTGTTCACCCTGGAGCTGCAGCGCCGCGCCGACGCGGCGGGAGCGGCGCTGGCCTGTGTGGCCGTCCACCCGGGGACGAGCCTGACGGGCCTGCAGCGGCACGCGCCCGCCGTTCTGCGGGCGCTGGCCCGGCTCGCGCTGAACCGGCTGATCGGCCAGCCCGTGGAGCAGGCGGCGCTGCCGGTGCTGTACGGGGCCACCGCCCCGCAGGCCGAACCCGGCGGCTTCTACGGGCCCACCGGCCGGTTCGAGGCGCGCGGCGCGCCGGGACCGGTGGAGCTGCCCCTGCTGGCGGGCGACGCCGAGCTGGCCCGGAACCTGTGGGAGACCTCGGAGCGGCTCACCCACGTCCGCTACCGCTGGCCTCAGCGCGAGGGGTGAACTGCCGGGCCCGCCCCGCGGGCCCGGTGTGCGCGTCCGGGCCCACCGGCCGATACTGGTGGCCGGTCGCGCCGTCGCGCGACCGCTGCGGCTCGGGGCCCGGGAAGCGGTGAGGTGGCGTGCCATGGCACAAGGCCCCGAGGACCCCGGCGCGGCCCGCCGTCCGGCGGCGACGCCCGGCCGCTGGGCCATGCTCGCCGTGCTGTGCGCGAGCCTGCTGCTGGTGGCGATGGACGCCACCATCCTCAACGTGGCGCTGCCCTCGCTGATCACCGATCTGCGGCCCGGCCCGCTCGAACAGCTGTGGATCATCGACATCTACGGGCTGGTGCTCGGCGGTCTGCTGGTCACCAGCGGCGCGGTCGGCGACCGGTGGGGCCGCAAGCGGCTCTTCCTCGCCGGCTTCGTGCTGTTCGGGGTCGCGTCGGTCCTCGCCGCGACGGCGCACAGCTCGGCGCAGCTGATCGGCGGCCGGGTGCTGCTGGGCCTGGGCGGTGCGCTGGTGATGCCCTCGACGCTCTCGCTGATCCGCACCATCTTCACCGACGCCCACGAACGGGCCCTGGCCATCGGCGTATGGGCCTCGGTGGCCGGGGCGGGCGCCTGCGTGGGCCCGCTGATCGGCGGCGTGCTGGTGGAGCACTTCTCCTGGCAGGCGGCCTTCTGGGTGAACGTCCCCGTCGTCGTGGCGACCGTGCCCGCTGGCATCGTGCTGCTGCCGGAGTACCGCGCCCCGCAGGCCGGGCGCCTGGACTGGCCCGGCGCGCTGCTGTCCGTGGCCGGCATCGTGGCGCTGGCCTGGGGCATCAAGCACGTGGCCAAGGGCAGCACCGAGCCCGCGGACATGGGCACGCTGCTGCTGGGCGTCCTGCTGCTCGCCCTCTTCGCCCGGCACCAGCTGCGGCTGGACGATCCCCTGCTGGACGTGCGGCTCTTTCGCCGCGGGCCGTTCACGGCGGCGGCGCTGGCCACGCTGCTGGCGATGCTCGCCATCGGTGCGGCGCTGTTCCTGATCTCGCTGTGGCTGCAGTACGTGCGCGGGTTCTCGCCGTCCGAGGCGGGGCTGCGCACGGTGCCCTCGGCGCTGGCGATGCTGGCCGGCTCCCTGAGCTCGCCGTGGCTGATGCACCGCATGGGCGTGCGCGGGGTGCTGGCCGTGGGGCTCGGCGCGCTCGCCGCCGGCTTCCTGCTGCTCGCCCTGGCCCCGCAGCCCACGACGTACCCGGTGGTGGCCGTGGTGCTGGCCGCGCTGGGGCTGGGCGACGGGCTGGCCATCACGGCATCGGCGTCCGTGCTCGTCTCCTCCGTGCCGGCGGCGCGGGCCGGGCAGGCCGGCGCGGTCTCGGAGACGTGCTACGAGCTGGGCGTGGGCCTGGGCGTGGCGCTGCTGGGCAGCATCCACGGGGCCGTCTTCACCGACCGCATGACGGCCCTGCCGCTGCGCGGGCCCGACCTGGACGAGGCGCGGGGCTCGGTGGGCGGCGCCGCGGAGGTCGCGCACCGGGTCGGCGGCGACACGGGTGCCCAGGTGCGGGCGGCGGCGCGGGCGGCGTTCGACGACGCGCTCACCACCACGGCGTACGTCTCGGCCGGCATCGTGGTGGCCGTGACCGTGCTCGCGGTGTGCCTGGTGCCGCGCGGCTTCAAGGTGACGGGCGGCCACTGAGAGCCGCCCGCCACCTCGGCGCCCCGTAGGGGCACGGGGCAGTGTCGATCTGCGGCTGCCGCCGCGTGGGCGCGATCGGCCACCGAGGGCACTCCGTCTGCGGGCACGTCGTGGCTGGTCGCGCAGTTCCCCGCGCCCCTGCGGGGCACTGCATCAGGACTCGATCGTCAGCTGGTCGAAGGCGATGCTGTGCGTCAGGCCGCCCTCCTCCAGGCACGTGGTCGGCAGTCCTCCGGGTGCGGTCTGGATGTCCCGTTCGGCGTGGGCCCCCTGGTAGGCGCCCTTCACGACGGTCCCCACCAGGTGCACGTTGTGGACGCCCAGCGCTCGCTCGCTGTTGCCGGCCGTGTAGCGGATCTCGGACGTGC
The DNA here is from genome assembly GCF_039532865.1 of Streptomyces luteosporeus. Classification (NCBI taxonomy): domain Bacteria; kingdom Bacillati; phylum Actinomycetota; class Actinomycetes; order Kitasatosporales; family Streptomycetaceae; genus Streptomyces; species Streptomyces luteosporeus. The sequence goes on along the minus strand of NZ_BAAASL010000011.1, from coordinate 4,678 downwards.
GGCCGTCGGCGAACGTGATGATCTGCCGGCCCTGGACGGTGCCGAAGGACAGACAACTGGCGTCGGTGGCCACACCAGCAGTACTCGCAGTGGCCGAGGTGGTGTGCCCCGGCGCGTCGCTGCAGGTGTAGGCGCCTTCCCCTCTGACGGCGCTCGTGCGCGCAGTGAGGGTCAGGCCCGGTGTGTAGGTGGTGTTCTCCTGTCCCGTGCAGCCGATGGTGACCCGGTCGTGCCCGCGGCCGCGACCGTGGCCGTCGCCGTGGTCGTGGGCCTGGGCGGCGGGGGCGCCGATCGTCGCGCCCAGGAGCGCGATCGAGCTGAGGACGATTCCGGCACCGCGCTGACCGAACATGCACTACCCCTTCGAGACGCCTGGTGTCCTTCGCACGCCGGGAACGGCGCGCACACAAGGCCCCTGCCTACCCTCGAAGTTGTCCCACCCCACCTCGTACCGCACGGCTTCCGCAGCCCCGTCCGTACTCCCGCGCCGCAGCGCGCGCACCCCGGCGCGCCCGCCGCACCGGGGGCGTGCGTCGGCCGTATCAGAGCGCGAGGGCAGTGAACTCGGGCGGGTTGGTGCGCACCGTACGGCGGTCGATGCGCGAGCGGACCTCCTGGGACCCGAAGTGGTAGTCCATGCGGCGCACGGCGGCGGCCCAGTCCTGCATGGTCCGCACGGCGGAGAGGGTCTCGACGACGAAGGGGTCGCCGAGGCGGGCCACGCCCCGGTGCCACAGGTCCAGGGCGGACTCCTGCAGGATGTTGCCCACGGTTCCCTCGTAGACGGGCAACGCCCGTACCGCGCCGTCCGGTTCGATCTGCATCACCAGCCGGCCCGCGGTGCCGGCGAAGCGGGCCGGCCGCATGACGAGGTTCCGGTCGCCGGTGGTGCGCACCCGTACGCCCTGCGGCGCGAGCCGCTGCAGCCGCGCCCGCCACCCGGCGCTGGTGAGGTGGGCCACGGCGGCCTCGTCGAGGAGTTCCAGGCGGGCGAATTCCGGGCGGCTGGCGAGACCTTCGGGAACGGCCGCGTGAAAGGTCAGCGAACGCAATTGGGAAAAGCGCGGGGCAATGGCCGTGCAGAACTCCTCCAGTTGGGGGAAATTACTGCGCACCACCACGCAGTCGATGCCGAACCGCAGCGGCGACCGCTGCTGCCGGCGGCGTTCGCGGGCCACCCCGTCGAGCAGGGTCAGCGCGCTCAGCGCCCGGTCGAAGGAGCCGGCCCGCCCCCGGATGCGGTCGTGCACCTGTGCGGTGGCGCCGTCGAGGCTGACGACGACCTCCTCGAAGACCTCGCCGAGCTCGGCCGCCATCCACGGCTCCATGATCCAGCCGCTGGTCCACACGGCCGTCGCGACCCCCGCCCCGGCCAGCCGCCGGGCCACGTCGAAGATGCCCTCGACCAGCAGGGGCTCGCCGCCGGAGAGCACCACCACCTGCGGGTGGAGCGAGATCAGCGCGTCGGCGACCCGCAGCATGTCCTCGTGGCCCAGTTGCCGCGGCGCCCGCCTGCCCGATTCCGAGCAGCAGTGCGAGCAGCGCAGGGGGCAGGCGTAGGTGGTGTCCCAGACGACCACCTCGGGACCGCAGGACGCGCTCATGACTCCCTTTCCGCCGGCGGTTGTTTTCTTTGGATCGGCATTTCTTTGGATCGGCATGTGCGGGGATCGCACGGTCGTTTTGTCGGGCGTCCGCGCCGGTCTCGGGGCAGACGTTCATGAGTCTGCCGTGACCGTCCGGGGGGCGAGTACCCCGGATTCCTCCGATCCCTCTGGGGGTTTTCCGCTATACCTTTGCGTGTGCGGGGCACTGGCCGGGCCATGGGAATTGCCGCGTGCTGCGGCGGGCTGTGCCTGCTGTGGGCGGCGGCTGCAGGGGTGTTCCTGCTGCCCGCGCACGCCCCGGCCGGCACCGTCGCCCTGCCGTGGATCCTCGGTGCCGTCCTGCCCTGCTACTGCGCGGGGGTGTTCGCCTGGTGGCACGCCCCCACGCATCCCGTCGCCGGCCGGCTGCTGCTGACCGGCACCGCGCTGACGGCCGGCACCGCCGTCCACTACGCGGCGGCGCTGCTGACGGCCCGCCACGGCTGGGACCTCGCCGTCCCCGAGCGCGGCCTGCCGCCGCTGCGGACGGCCCTGGTCGTCCTGCCCGTCCAGTGGGACACCCTCGCCGCCGGCATCCTGGTCGTCCACCTGCTGGCGCTGCTGCCCGACGGCCGCTTCCGCTTCCCCGGCGAGCGGGCCGTGCTGCGCTGCCTGTGGGCCCTGCTGGTGCTGCCCGTCGCCCTGCCGGCGGCGGGCGTGCCCGCGCCGATCGTGGAGCACCTGGTGTTCTACTACCCCGAGGCGTGGCTGCCCGGGATCGGCGCCACGCTGCTGGTCGTGCGCTGCCTGCGGGCCCGCCGCGCCGGGCGGCGGGAGGTGGCCGCCCTGCTGCCCGTCGCCGCCGGCGCCGCCGTCCTCTTCCTGGCGCGCGCCGCCTGCCGGCTGTTCCGCTCCTGGCACGACGAGTCGGGCGTGCTGTATCTGATCGGCTCGGTGCTGGGCGCGCTGCCGTACGTGCTCGTCTCGCTGTCCGTCGTCTACGCCGCCCTGCGCCACCGGCTGCTGGGCGTCGACATCGGCCGGGCGGCGGTGCCGCGCCGCTCGGTCGTCTACGGCACGCTCTGGCTGATCATCAGCGCCTGGTACCTGGGCACCGCGATGACCCTGGGCCTGACGGCCGGGCAGTACTGCCCGATCGGGCTGTCCGTCCTCGTCGCCGTCACCGCCACCGCCCTCTTCCAGCCGGTGCGGGCCCGGCTCAACCGGCTCGCCGAGCGCCGCGTCTACGGCGAGAGGCTCAGCAGCTTCGAGCTGCTCGTGCAGTTCGGCAGCGCCCTGGAGCACGCCTACGACCTCAGCCGGCTGGCCCCCCAGCTCGCCGCCGGCCTGCAACAGGGCCTCGGCCTGCACTGGGCACGGGTCCGGCTGGGCGGTGGACACCTGCCGGTGCACCTGGGCACGGCCGGCGAGCCGCAGGCCGGCGGCGGCCCGCACGGCGGCGGGTACCCCCTGCGGTACGGCGACGACGTGCTGGGCGTCATCGAGTACGGGCCGAAGAACGAGGGCCGGTTCACCCCCGAGGACCACGACGTCGTCGAGACCCTCGCCCGCCAGGCCGCGCTCGCCGTGCACAACGTACGCCTCGCCGCCGAACTGTCCGCCCGCGTGCGCGAGGTCCAGCGTCAGGCCGGCGAGCTCGACGCCTCCCGCGCCCGCATCGTCAGCGCCCAGGACAGCGAGCGCCGGCGCATCGAACGCCGCCTCCACGACGGCATCCAGCAGGACCTCGTCGCCCTGGTCGCCAAGCTCCGCCTCGCCCGCAACCGCCTCGGTCGCGGGGGCGACGCCGATGCGGTGCTCACCGAGGTCCAGGAGGACGCCTGCCGGGTCATCCACGACCTGCGCGAAGTCGCCCACGGCATCCACCCGCCCGTCCTGACCGACCAGGGCCTGGTCGCCGCCGTCACCTCGCGCGCCCGGCGCATGCCCATTCCCGTCACCGTGCACGCCGAGGACGCCCTGGACCGGGTGCGCTTCGCCCTCGACATCGAGGTCTCCGCCTTCTACCTCGTCTCCGAGGCCCTGACGAACGTCCTCAAACACGCGGGGGCCACCCACGTGACCATCCGCATGACCCGCTCGGAGGGCTGGCTGGTGCTCGAAGTGAGCGACGACGGGGTCGGCTTCGCCACCGACACCACCCACGGCACCGGGCTGACCGGCATGCGCGACCGGATCGAGGCCGTCGGCGGCGACCTGTGGATCACCAGCCGGGCCGGCGGCGGCACCACGATCCGCTCCCGGCTGGCCGAACGGGTGCGGGAGGAGTGCCATGACTGAACCACCCCTGCGCGTGGTCATCGCCGAGGACCACTACCTGGTGCGCGAAGGCACCCGCCGGCTGCTGGAGGACACCGGCGGCATCCGCGTCGTCGCCGCCGTCGGCGACGCCACCGCCCTCCTCGCCGCCGTCGGACGCCTGCGGCCCGACGCGGTCATCGCCGACATCCGCATGCCACCGGGCCACCACACCGAAGGCATTGCCGCCGCCCACGCCATCCGCGCCGCCCACCCCGGCATCGGCGTCGTCGTCCTCTCCCAGCACGCCGACGAGAACTACGCCTTCGAGCTCTTCCGGCGCGGCACCGACGGCCTCGCCTATCTCCTCAAGGAACGCATCGGCGAACTCGACGAACTGCTGCGCGCCCTGCGCGAGGTCGCCGCGGGCCGCTCGGTCGTCGACCCGCGCATCGTCGAAGTCCTCATGGGCAGCCACACCCGCACCGCCGACGCGCCGCTGGCCGCGCTGACCCGGCGAGAACTGGACGTACTGCGCCACATGGCGGAGGGCAAGACGAACCGGGCGATCGCGCAGGAGCTGGTGCTGTCGGAGTCGACGATCGAGAAGCACGTCAACTCGACGTTCGCGAAGCTGGGCCTGGCGGAGGAGCCTCAGCTCCACCGGCGCGTGAGCGCGGTCCTGGCCTACCTGCGGCACGCGCCGCGCGAAGCGCCGGCGGCGGGCTGACCCATATTCGCCGGACGGGCTGCATTGCAGCCCGTCCGGCGATTGAGGACACCGGGCGGAGCCCGGTCCGGGGCCCGGGGCGGAGCCCCCGGGGAACGTGGGA